>NZ_PQLP01000010.1:0-84345 GCF_002918965.1 Acinetobacter sp. ACNIH3
CATTAAAAGCCAAAAGACACTGTAAATTGGATCCTGAATTGAAAATCTATAATCAAGAAATCAATAAAAGAAGAATCGGAATTGAGCATGTATTTGGCAGCCTGAAAACCTTCAAAATCCTTGCTGAGCGTTATCGGAATAGAGGTAAAAGGCTTGGTTTGAGATTCAATTTAATCGCTGGAATCTACAACTTGGAGCTGAGCAAAAAATGATTTATGAAAGAGGTCTATAAGAAATCTATATATCCAATACGGTGAAAATCCTTTTATTTTGCTATCAAAATTTATTTATGCTGCACGTCGGCATAAATGGAAAAAAGAAGAAATCGATCGTGTCATTTCAGCCGCAAAGAAAGGAAACTATATCAATCTCATTCGGATTTTACGTAGCCATGTTCAAGACTGAAAATATAATTAAAGGAATTAAAAAAAAACCACTTCAATTGAAGTGGTTGTCTATTAAATTATAGAAACTTATTTTTTAAACGGAAAAGCATATTTCACAATACGCTTGATCACGCTGCCGTACTGTTTCACCAGACTGGCATTGTTATAGTTCAGACCATATTTTTCACAAACCGCCTGAACTTTTGGCGCCATTTGACGATAACGACGTGCAGGTACATCAGGGTATAAATGATGCTCAATCTGATGGCTCAAGTGACCAGTCAGAATATGAAATGCTTCAGAGCCTGTCAGATTCGATGAACCACGAATCTGGCGCATATACCAGTGACCACGGCTTTCATTTTCCAGTACTGATTTCGGAAATACTTCAACATCCTTGGTAAAGTGACCACAGAAAATAATACTAAATGTCCAAACGTTACGGATACCATTTGCCACCATATTACCAGCAAACACCGGCAATGCAGCAGGACCTGCAATTAATGGGAAGAAGACATAGTCCTTAAACAGCTGCTTGGTAATTTTACGCTGCATTGGTTTCCATTCTTCTTTGGTCTGTTCCTTGGTTTTACGACCCTTGAAGTATTTACCTAGTTCAAGGTTTTGAATCGCTACGCCCCATTGGAACAATAGGCAGAATGGAATGCTGTAAATCGGTTGCAATAAATAAGATGGTTTCCAGCGTTGTTCAGGGAACAGACGAACCAGACCATAGCCGATATCATCATCCATACCTTTAATATTGGTATAGGTATGATGTTTAAAGTTATGGGTTTGACGCCAGTTATCAGAAGTACCCACAATGTCCCATTCATAGGTCTGGCCATTCATCTTAGGATCATTCATCCAGTCGTACTGACCGTGCATGACATTATGACCCAACTCCATATTTTCCATGATTTTGGCAAAACCAAGCAGACCTGTACCTAAAATCCATGCTGGTGGGAACCAGCCTGCGAACAATAACGCACGACCCGCGATAGAAGAGTAACGAACTGCAGAATAGACACAACGGATGTATTTCGTGTCTTTCTCGCCCAAGTCATCTAGCACTTCCTGCTTGATCGCATCAAGTTCACGCGCAAGTTCGTCCAATTCTGTCTGTGTCAGTTCACGGTTTTTTGGATTTTTAAAATACTGAAATTTTACTGGCATATTCATAGTGATCAACTCGCTTATAGGTCGATGACAAGGTCAGTCTGCGCTGAATTCACACAAATTTTCAGGAGATTTCCTGGTTCTTTATTTTGTGCGCCATTGACTAAATTTTTGGTAGAACCTTCAACTTTATTACAAGCGCATTTATTACAAATACCCATACGACAGCCGTGGTTCGGTTTAATATTTTGCTGTTCCAGACTCGCCAGAATAGACTGACCTTTTGGAATGCTAACAACTTTATTAGATTGCGTCAGTGTGACATTCACAAAGCCTGTTTCAGTGTTATCGTCCAAACTCATGCTGAAAGCTTCAGACTTAAATACTTTGGCATGAGCAAACAGTATTTCTGCCTGAGCGACAAAACCTGATGGACCGCAAGCATAGACTGTTGTCTGATCAATATTTTGAAGATTGGTCAGATGACTTTGATTCAAGCGTTCCGCAGCCAGTTGTTCCTGAGTCGCGAATACTTTAAAGCTAAAGTTTGGATACTGCGCAGCAAATTCTTCAAAACGTGATTTGAATGCGACATCTTGATAATGCTTTACCCAGTACAGAAGCTGTACTGGCTGTCGACTCAGCTTGCCAGTCTTGCTCAATGCTTCGAGCAAACTCAGCATAGGTGTAATACCACTACCCGCCGCCAACAACAGCATTGGTGTTGCTTCAACAGCTAAAGTCATATCGCCAAATGGCAAACCGAATTCAATAATGTCACCAACTTGAGCGATATTTGCCGCCCAATGACTTACCTTACCATCTTCAACTTTCTTGATGGTCAGTAACACGTGTTGCTGGTCTAACTGCGTCAAACTATAGCTACGCTCGTAACGAATACCATTTACCACAACGTAAACTGGATGATGCTGGCCTGCTTCGCCAAATTTGAACAAGCGATTGACCTGAATTTTCAGGCTGACCATATCCTGGGCAGCATTTTCTTTATGCACAATCTTGCCCAATGGCTGGTTCAGCGACCAGAGTGGGTTAAATTTCTGCATCCAGAAATTAATCGCATGCTGATCAATCACGCTTTCTTTAAAGAAATCGATCGGCGATTTACGTTTTGCGAGTACCTGCATCTTCATAGCAATCTTGTTGGGTTTTGAATTATTATACACATGTATATATATTTGTATATACACCTGTATTGTTTCTATTCATTTCACAAGTTTGCTGCGCTTCGCTATAATACTGGAATGCCTCATATCCAATACATGACGAGTCTTCAATGAAAATAAGCAGTGACGCTTCCCTACTCAAAACAAAGAACATTGATGAACCGATCATTGTACGCAGCGTGGGGCGTAAGGCGACGATTACCAAAGAAGAACTGTTTCAGGCAGCCTTAAATCTGATTGGCCCACAAAAAAGTATTGCCTCTTTAAGCCTGCGTGAAGTAGCACGCGAAGCCGGTATTGCACCGAACAGCTTTTATCGTCACTTTAAAGATATCGATGAACTGGCAATTGAACTGATTGACCGTGCCGGTCTGGTATTGCGTAAGATTCTGAATGAATCGCGTTTAAAGGCATCGAAACAGAACAGTATTATTCGTAGTTCAGTAGAAGTATTTATTGCCCAGTTAGATGCTGATGAAGGCAACCTGAGTTTGTTACTCCGTGAAGGCTATACTGGTTCACAATCATATAAACAGGCGGTAGAACGTCAACTCCAGTATTTTCAGCAGGAATTACAGGAAGACCTGGTACGTCTGGAAAGACTAAATAAAAGCCGTCTGCTCTATCCGGATATCGCTGCCAAAGCGATTACCCAGCTGGTATTTAACATGGGTGCCAAAGTGATAGATATGCCAGCTGATGAACGTCAGGAAATTGCCGAACAGACTATGATCATGATCCGTATGATTTTGGAAGGTGCTCGACATCTCGATCAGTCTCAAATCCGTTAATCCTAATGAATGCAAGCTAAATAGAAAGAGATGCCGGTTATCTCTTTTTATTCGATATTATCCCAAAGTTTTCAGTTTGGCTTTTACATATTCAGCTACCTGTTTTGGCTGTTCCAGTGGAAACATATGTCCACCTGGCAAGACTGAATAATCAATTTGATAAATTTTCTTTAAGCCTTGCGGTAGACCCTGTTGATAGAACTGGCTCTGTTCTGCAGTGATGAGGTGAATGGGAACTTGCGGTGCTTTACGCGGGGTACGCCACCACCAGGCCGGAACTGTCCGAAAGATTTCTGCTTCAACCTGTTTTGGAATTTTTAAAGTTACACCACCGCGCTGTTGATCTTCAACAATTCCACTGTCGATATAGTCCTGAAAACACTGTTCATCAAAATGCTTAAACAGACGATTCGATCTCAGCGCCTCTACCGCGTCCAGCTGAGATGACCAGTGGTCTTTACGCTTTAAAGTAATACCTGCCGGAGTAAAGCGATCAATACTTTTTAAATTGAGCTTTTTTACCAGTTCAAATAACGCACTGTTTTTCCCAATCACAAAAGGCGGATCCATAATGATGAGCTTAGAAAATAAAGCTGGCTTTTTATAAGCCGCCATCATCGTAACTAAACCACCAAAAGAGTGTCCAAGTCCAATCACTGATTTTCCTGAAAATTGCTGTTCAATATCGGCAATCACCTCATCCACCAAATAACGCCAGTCTGTGGTAATTGGATAATCTGGATTCATGCCGATCAAAGGAATACTTTTAACCGTATATTCATCCTGAAAACCGTTCAGGAACTTCCGATAGGTCGCTGATGGAATGCCATTGGCATGGGTAAAATGTAAGGCTGGCTTCATGCGGTTATATAGTTTTTCAATCCATGATGTCTGCAAGCTTAACCTTAAAGATGACTAAAAATGAGCACATATTCTTCCTAAGCATGACCTTGAAGTCACCGAATGAAGGATAAAAGCAGCTGGATTATTTTTGCGAAACTGTCAGATACTGATTTGCCAGAAACTGGGCGCCACAACTGGCTTTATCACCTGCGACAATCACAGCCCGCCCTAAAACAGTAATGGATTGATTTTTGGCAATGGCGGTCACCACGCTATTGCACTTGGGACAGTAATGCTTCATGCCTTGTAAATGCACCGCGATTCCGTGAATTAATATAGAATTTTCCGCTTCGGCAACTACACCACCATGTGAAGTTTGCGAGCCTAAAGTAATAAACGCCTGAGACATTATTTTGACTTCTTGTTATGGTTTTTTACCATTTTAACCGAAGATGATTTTTAACAACAACCATTTACTGACAGCTTATATCTTCAAATAAATATTCTTATCTAAATGAAATAGTTTTAATCATATAAGTCCTGATGATAGCCATCCAAATTTATTGTAGAAAAATAGCCATAAAAAAACAGCCCGAAGGCTGCCTTTTCTTAGATGATTGTTATGGTTTAACCACCACCATCACCTGAATCGCTTCTGGGGTTACAGACAGACCATCCAGTAAGCTTAAACCTTCTTTCTGCAGTTTTTGCAGACGAGAAATTTCATCTTCACGGATACTTGGGTTGAACTGTTTCAGGTAAGTCAGACGGTCAATTTCATATTGCCATTTACTGCCATAGACTTCTTTGGCTTGTTGCTTGAATTGTGGCAAAGCAGCACGAGCCAGTTCCAGTGCCTGTTGATAACGTGCTTCAATTACTTCACGACGCGCTTTCACGACCTGACGGCAGCTATTGCCATCAAGATGATGCAAGTATGGCTTCAGGATTTCTGGTGCAATTTTTTGCGACAGATCCTGACCTTTTTCGCTCAGCAATACCCGAACCAATTGTTGTGGCAAGCTTGATGGTAAGTTCAGTGCTTTCGGTGCCACGACATCCACTTTAAACCAGACTTCAAGCAATACTGAACCTTGTGGCAATGCAGCAGACTTCAACACCGCAACGTTAGTACTACCAAAACCTTGTGTATTGATCATTTCCATCACACTTTCAGTGAATGGATGTTCAAGCGTCAAGTATTGAGCATCTTCACGGATTTGTGCCTGATCACGATAGAAGGTTGCAGTCATGCCCTCTTCATCCAGAGTCAGACCTTGCACCTGCATTTGATCGGTTGGCTTGATGATCACAGTACCATTACTTTGCTCATCAAAATCAATGTTGGTCGATGCCATAAAGCGCTTCATGAACATTGGCAAAGTCGTATTATCGTCATAATCTTCTAGGGCAGTGACGATTTCCTGTGCCACCATTGGACGGCAAGAGTTGTATTCCAACAGACGGTCACGGCCTTCTTGCAGTTCTGCTTCCAGCGCCTGACGTTGTACAGTCACTTCTTCTAGCAGGTCTTCAAAAGCCTGACCTTTATCTGCCAATAAACAATCTTTTAATTCAATAATGAAGTTTTCTTGCAGTGTTTGCGCAGTTGGCGAAATATTACTGAAAATATTCAGTGCTTCGTTATACCAGCGGAACATACGCTCTTGTGCAGTGCCGACCAGATAAGGTACATGGATCTGGATACGATTTTCCTGACCGATACGATCCAGACGACCGATACGCTGCTCAAGCACATCTGGATTTGCTGGCAAGTCAAATAGAATCAGGTCAGAAGCAAACTGGAAGTTACGGCCTTCAGAACCAATTTCTGAACACAGCAAAATCTGTGCGCCATAAGACTCTTCAGCGAAATAAGCTGCTGCCTGGTCACGTTCCAGCAGGCTCATGCCTTCATGGAACATCGCAGTACGGATACCAGCATGAAGACGTAGCACATTTTCCAGTGCTTCTACTACTGGACCACTACGCGCAATCAAAAGCACTTTTTTGTGTTTGAGATCAGTGCGGAGTTTTTCCATCAACCACATTACTCGTGGATCTGATTCCATCCAGGAACCATCAGGCTGTGATTCTTCTGGCCACATTTGCTCACGTAGCTTGCCATCTTTAGACCAGTTTTCAGGTGCTGGTAATGGTGCTGGCTGGCAGTCCCGCCCCGGGAAGCCCTGAATGGCTTCACGGGTATTACGGAACAGGATACGACCTGTTCCATGGCGGTCTAGCAGTTCGTGAATCGCACGGAAACGTTGCTCAGGGTTATCTTCAATACGATGACCAAGCAGACCTTCAAGTGCTGCCAGATGCCCTTCTTCAAGTGGCATATCTGACATTAGCACTTCAGCAATTTTTGCAGTCTGCTGATATTGTGCTTCCTCATCCAGGAAACGGTCTAATGAACTGAAACGTTGTGGATCCAGCAAACGTAAACGCGCAAAGTGCGATTCCACACCCAGCTGTTCAGGTGTTGCCGTTAACAATAATACACCTGGTGTTTTTTCAGATAGTTCTTCAACCAGATCGTAACGGTCGTTACCTCCCTCTTCTTCACTCCACATCAAATGATGCGCTTCATCGACAACCAGCAGATCGAAACCAGCTTCAAGCGCCTGCTCACGCAGGTCTTCGTGGTCAATCATCAGGTCAATAGAAGCAATAATGCGCTGTTCAGTCAGAAATGGGTTCAGATCAGGATCGTGTTCTTTGATCGATGCAGTACGAGTTAAATCAAATAGTGAGAATTCCAGATTGAAACGACGGCGCATTTCAATCATCCACTGATATTGCAGTGAATCTGGTACCAGAATCAGAATACGTTCAGAACGGCCGGTTTTTAGCTGTTGGTGAATGATCAAACCGGCTTCAATGGTTTTACCCAGACCTACTTCATCCGCCAGCAATACACGTGGTGCAAAACGTTTACCGACTTCGTGTGCGATATACAGCTGATGCGGAATCAGTCCTACACGTGAGCCAACCAGACCACGTAACGGGCTGCTTTGCATATTGGCTTGCATGAGCATGGCTTCAATGCGTAGATCATACCATTCTTTATAATCGATCTGGCTAGCCAACAAACGGTCTAATGGCTTAGACAACTGAATGGTTGCACCAATACGGGTTTCATTCAGAGCTTTACGTTCTTCAGTACCATCACTTAAAGTACGTACAACCTGATAACGCACCACGCCGTTGCGATCTTCAAAAGATTCAACCGTCCAGGTATTGCCTTCCTGGTCTTGCAGTTCATCATTTACATTAAAAATGATACGAGACAAAGGCGCATTGCTACGTGCATAGACACGGGTTTCGTCGCTTTTCGGGAATAAAATGCTGACCGATCGCTCATCAACATCAATGAGAACCCCCAGACCGAGTTCTGTTTCAGTATCTGATAACCAACGTTGACCAATAGCAAACTGCTGCAATTTTTCCACCTTTATCTTAAGTACAAGACTGTAAAGATTATGCTCAAAAATAACACATCATTTGAGCAAAATTTCACACCTTCAAGCAATATATTTTGACACAAAGCCCACCAAAAGTGGGCATCAATAACGACGATTAAACAAGTATTTCCTAGAATGGTGCAGGGCAATGAAACTCGACTTTTTCTGCATTTTTAGGATGAATAAAACTGAGCTGTTCTGCATGCAGACACAGGCGTGGCATCAACTTTTGCTGTTGCACTGTAGCATATAAGGTATCGCCAATAATTGGATGACCGAGATACTGCATGTGTACACGGAGCTGGTGTGAACGACCGGTAATGGGTGTCAGTTTGACGCGAGTAACGGGCTGTCCCTGAATTTCAAAATGCTCGACTGCCTGCCAGTGGGTCAATGCGGGCTTGTTATGATTTGGTTCAGCAATATGTAATGGTGGACGGCTTGGATCATAGATCACCGGTACATCGACAGTACCTTCACCGTCTAATGTTCCGGCTACAATAGCTTGATAGGTTTTATCGGTTTGGCGTTCCTGAAACTGGCGCGAAATAGATTTTTGTCCTTCACGGCTTAAGGCAAAGACCAGAATTCCTGAAGTGTCCCGATCGAGACGATGAATAAGCAGTGTTTTTGGTTCTAATTCTACTAATCTGTTAATCAGGCAATCTTGCAAATCTTCTGTTTTACCGGGTACTGTGAGTAAACCTGCTGGTTTATGAATGACCATAAAATCGTCATCACGATGAATCAGATGTTCGGTTAGAAAATTGCTCAAAGTTCAATCCCTGGCTGATCGCGCAAAACAAGGCGGCAATGATAGAAAGCTTGGCACAGAATTACAATGTCGTTTTCTGTAATTGCCGATGAAATTTCCGATTATATTAAGAAAATTGCCCAATTCGTGCTTATCTGCGTGCTGATTGCAGAACAAAACTCACCAGTTCTTCTAGTGAAGGATATTCATAAACATCTTCATAACGGACATTTGCACCATTAGCGCGCTACACACCAACCAGGCTTACCACAGCGATCGAGTCCAGTCCGCATTGTCTTAAATCTACATGTGGATCAATATCTAGTACATCCATATCCAGCTGTTCTGCTACTGCTAACATAATACCTTTGCTCGACAACACATATTCTGCTGGCGCACTCAGATTCCATAATCGGGTCAAGCTATAACTATTCATATGATGCAAGCCTTGTGCAGAAATATTATCGATCCACTGAATGTGCTGTTCTTGATTTGACAATAGGATCGCATCATCAATCACGCAAATTTGCTCAGTCACACTTTGTAAATGTGGCAGGATTTGTTTCAACATTGAGGTGATTGTGCCTGCAAAGATTAACTGTGGATGGGTTGAGGCATATTCACCGAGTTGCTGCATACCTTGAATCAGATCATCACCGTACAGGTCAACAATGGGAATATCGAGTGCTTTGGCTTTGTTACTGATTTGAATCAGGTTTTGCATAAGCACACTGTCTTGAATCCCCTGCATCATGCGTAGATTTTGTAAGCCTACAAGAACTAGAACAGATTGTGTTGAGGACAGCTGCCATTTGGCTTGGGAAGGTGCAAACTGGATTTTTTTAGGCATTGGGTACAGCATAGTAGACTCTTATAAATACAAAATGGCATGAGGATTCATGATATTTTAGTCTAGTCTCAATTTGAAAATTTTTTGATTGCACAAACATTTATTGAACTAATTTCATATAATACCCTTATATTAAATAGACATAAATTTAGTAAATTATTCATGCTCCATCTTTAGAAAAACTTGCAGATTCTTTTTTAATTTGTAATCCTTGTCACTAAGGGTGTCTAACTAAGCTAAGGCAGGTGTGTGTTGTAGTCGGGCCGCTACAATAATGATAAAGAGCGCCTGTATGTTGAATTTCAAGATTTTTAATAAAGTCTCTACAGAAGTATTGACGATAAAAAATGACCTCCAGCTTAATTCTGAGCAGCAATTAATTAATAAATATAGAACTTCTACTTCTGAAGATTATAGACAAGCTATTGTTTTGATCTTTAAAGAACGTGGTTACACTAGACTAGAAATAGGCCAAATATTCGAAAGGTAAATTTAAACTTTTTCTAAAATTGGAGAAAATATAATAAACGTGACATGAAATACGATTTTTATTTTATATAGAAAAGCCCCCTCATTACCGATTGGGCTTTTATTTGATATTTCACGCTTCATTTTGGAACAATTTATTGAATTGAGTTAATCAATTTCTATTTTGAATTAACTCAGCTGTGCTAAAAACTTCTCAATTGCTACCTGAGCAATCTCCGCATCTTCAAACGACTTCACACCAGATACACCGATTGCACCCACTAACTGCCCTTGATACAGAATCGGCTCACCACCTTCCAGCATACCTGAGAAAGTATCCATGGTCAGAAAGCCCATTTGCCCACCTTTGATAATATCTTCAAACAGCTTGGACGGACGGCGACTGATTGCAGAACAACGTGCTTTTTCCAGACACAGGTTTGCTGTCATAGGTGATGCACCATCCATACGCTTCATTGCCAGCAAATTGCCAGTTTCATCAACGACAGCAATACTGACATTAAAGCCATTTTCTAGTGCATATTCATAGGCCTGATTTAACAAAAACTCAGCATCGCTTAAGGTCAGATAATGTTTGGTTTTCATTCAACTATCCAATTTCTAATTTATCAATTTCAAATCTTTGCGATCTAATTAAAAGAATAAAATAAGCCCGAAGGAATTCGGGCTTATGTTCCCTCTCCTTTTAGGAGAGGGTTAGGGAGAGGTTGTATTACCCTTTCATTTCAGCAAAAGTTTCTTTAGCCGCTTGGATTGTAAACTCAATATCTTCATCACTATGCGCAGCTGAAATAAATCCTGCTTCAAATGCAGATGGAGCCAGGTTCACACCACGACTTAACATGCCATGAAAGAATTTTTTGAAGGCTTCAACATCACACTTCAGCATTGAATCAAAGCTGGTGATGTCTTCTTGATCAGTAAAGTATAGACCAAACATACCACCGACTTGTTGGGTCTTGAATGGAATATCAGCTTCATCCGCAGCAGCTTGTAAACCAACCAGCAGTTTCTCAAGTTGCGCAGTTAATTTCTCATAGAAACCTTCTTGACGCAGATGTTTAAACATCTCAATGCCAGCACGCATTGCCAGTGGGTTACCTGATAAAGTACCTGCTTGATACACCTTACCAAGCGGTGCGATGCATTCCATCACTTCACGTTTACCACCGAATGCACCCACTGGCAGACCTGCACCGATGATTTTACCTAAAGTGGTCAAATCAGGAGTTACGCCGTAATGTGCCTGAGCACCGCCAAGACCGATACGGAAACCTGTCATCACTTCATCAATAATGAAAACTGAACCATGCTCATCACAGACATCACGTATCGCTTGCAGAAAACCGTCAATCGGTTTTACAAGGTTCATGTTACCTGCCACAGGTTCAACAATCACACCCGCAATTTCAGAACCGAACTTGGCAAAGCATTCTTTTAAGGTAGCGATGTCGTTATAAGGAAGGGTTAAAGTATGTTTGGCAAAGTCCGCTGGTACGCCCGCAGAAGTCGCCTCGCCCTCGCCTTTGGTCAACAGGCCTGAACCTGCTTTTACCAGTAAGGAATCAGAGTGACCGTGGTAACAGCCTTCAAACTTCACGATCTTATCACGGCCAGTATAACCACGTGCCAGACGGATCGCAGTCATCGTTGCTTCAGTACCTGAGTTGGTCATACGCACCAGTTCAATCGATGGCATGATATCGCAAATGATATCCGCCAAAGTCGTTTCATGAACCGTCGGTGCACCAAAGCTTAAGCCATCTACCGCAGCATCCTGAACAGCTTTAATAATCGCTGGATGCGCATGACCCAAAATCATCGGGCCCCATGAACCGACATAGTCCACATAACGTTTACCATCGACATCGTATAGATAAGCACCTTGTGCTTTCTCAATAAAGACTGGCGTACCGCCTACGCCGTTAAAAGCACGTACAGGTGAGTTTACGCCACCTGGAATATGTTTATTGGCTTGTTTAAATAGTTGTTCTTGCTTTGGAGATAAACTCATGAAAATCACTCAACTCAAAAAAATAAGATAAGAAATAAAAAATTAAGCTTGTTCAGCAAATAGTTCTGACCAGTCATACACACGTTGACCGACAGTAGACATTGAACGACCTAAAACATCGCTAATAACCGCACAAAGATCCGCACCTGCCCCAATCACCTCTTTCGAGTTTTCAACAGTTAAGCCACCAATTGCACAGATGGGTACATTTAATTTTTGCTTGGCCAGTTTTAAGGTTTCCAATCCAATATTGCCCGCTTCAGGTTTGCTATCAGTGGCATAGATCGCGCCAAATGCCACATAATTTGCACCATCTGCAATGGCTTGCTCAGCCAGCTCAAGTGAGTTGTTGCAACTACGACCAATCAAAACATTTTTAGGTAACCGTTCAACAGCTTCCTGAATGGAACCATCACCCTGCCCCAAATGCACACCTACGCCATATTTTACCGCAGTTTCTAAATCATCATTAATCACAAATGGAACTTTATATTGTTCACACATTTGTTTCATATATTCGATTTCATAAGCCTGATTTTCTTTCGCCACTTTTTTACGACGATACTGAAGTACTGCAACTTCATAAGTTGCCATCGCACCTTCAAGTTTCGCGAGAAGAAGTTCAATTGGATCATCATTGGTAATTAAATACAAACCGCGCATGACTGCCGCCATTCAAAATACATCAGCTATTATAGGCATAACCAAGAGCATGATGACACCATGCAAACTTATATAACGACATATTTTCAGTAAATAAATACAAGGAATGCAGTATCAAAATAACCAGTTCATTTAATGTGGAAAATTAATAATTTCAGGGATAATTCATATCTGCTATTTGACTTATATAAATCACATAAAAATAATCATCAGTTATGAATCACTCATTTGATACCCTGATTTTTATGCCCCCAACTTGTAGGAACATTGCAGAATGTCAGGTAATAATTTTACCCTGCCGGATTTTGGACATAAAAAAAGCCCGGAGAAGGTCACTCCAGGCATGGAAAACTGTGTAATTCTTGCGCTGTATCTTTTGGTAAAATATTACCTTTAGACAACGCCTTAATTATTAGAACATTAACTCTAAGCTTGCAAGCGTTTTCCTGTAATTCTGATGACCCATCAATACATTTTTTTTTTAATCAGTTCTAACTTGGAATCTTGTCCTGATCACGACTAATCAGGCTGATATTGCCACGCAATACATCAGCAAACATACGCCAATCCGAGACAAAACTATATAGTGGCTGCTTAAAGCTAGCGGGCTTGTTTTTCTCAAAAATAAAATGTCCGATCCAGGCACAGGCATAACCCGATGCCAGTCCATAAAGAAAATATTTTGGTTTACGCTGTATGATCGCCTTGCCAAAGAAATACAGCCCAATACTGCTTCCTGCTACATGCAGACGGCGACTCATGATATTGCGGTGTTCAGTCAGATAAAATCGATAAAATTCATGATAATCACGGATCGGCATTGGCTGGCTAACTGCTGGCATCAGATCCGCTTTAGGTTCTACTTGTGCATTCATGGCATCATCCTGATATTTTTAATTTCACATTAGCGCATTATTTAAACATTTAAAAGTGCGATCTCATGCAGCGAGATTTCTCAGCTATGTTTAATTTTCCTTGAATCTAACATGCTTTCAACTGCTTAGGTACGAATAAATTCTATCAATTTAAACAGGTTCATGATTTATTTGGCCCGGTCAAGTCTTACTAAAAAAATGATTTTAGTTACAATCTTCGACTTAAAAATTAAAAACATGATTGCAGCGTGTATGTGCTCACATCCACAGCATATATAAAGCATCATCAGCTCTGTCTATCACCTTTATAGACAGTACAAACAGGATATTTATCATGGTTGAAGTTGAACTTAAATTTCAGATTCCTGCAGCACGCCGCACTGCGCTGTTAAAGGCACTTGATCCGAAGAAGTCCGAACAGATTCAACTGCAAGCCAAATACTATGACACCGAAGACCGTCTGCTTTCAAAAAGTGGCGTAGCCCTGCGTCAGCGTCTGGAAGGCACTCGTTGGGTACAAACCTTAAAAGCAGCCGGTAAAAGCCATATTGAACGTTTTGAACATAATCATGACTTGGGTGAACTGGAACGGGCACCTGAACTGGATCTGAATATTTATGCCGCTGCACCAGAAGCGCAACAAATTTTAAATAATGCACTGGGTGATCAGATCAGCCAGCTCAAGCTACAGTTTGAAACGGATATCACCCGTACCCTGCGCGTGATTGAATATGAAGGCACTGGAATTGAAGTTGCCCTCGATATCGGTGCGATCCGTACTCTAGATGCCGAACAGGAAGTCCATGAAGTCGAATTCGAACTAAAAAGTGGTTCAGTTGAACAATTGCTGGCATTTAGCTTTGAATGGGTTAAGAAATATCAGCTATGGCTCGATGTGCGCAGCAAAGCAGAAATCGGTAACCTGCTTGCAACGCAGCAAAAAGTTAGCCCAGCGGTACCAGCTAAAGAATTCCAGCTCAGCAAAAAAGATAGTGCAGCCAAAGCTTTATGTAGTCTGATCGCCCAGCAGATGCAGCATTTACTGCCTAATATCGCAGCAATTTCAGCGCAGGTCGCAGAGCAGGATCATATCGATCAGGCTCAGCAAGCGCTAGAGCATTTGTATCTAAGTGTTCTGTTATTTAAAAACTGGCATTCTGGCATTTCAGACAAATGGGTACATCAGCTGGAAGCTTTTAAGAAGCAGTTTGAACACTTGCAGCATTTACAGCATATGCAAAGCACATTAGCCGCCTTTTTACAGAATCCGACTACTGCAGAAAACCTGAGTAAAGATATTCTATATGCCAAGGAAAAACTGGGTAATCTGGTGAAGTCGACACAGAATGTGCATCACTATCTGGAACTGCTGATTTTTAGCCTGAAAGAAGATGTCAAAAGCACACAGGATTTAAAAACCGTAGCACAGGTAACTTTGCAACAGCAATATAAAGCTTTACAAGAGCAGATGAACCAGACTGAAATTCATGATTTTGAACAACTAGATCTACTTGCGGTGCGTATTCAGGAACTGAAGTTCAGCTTTCCAATTCTGACTTCAATTTATGATGTGAAAAATCTACAGAAATACAGCAAGGCGCTGAATGATGCGCAACTGGCAGCAGCTGAATACCAGACTCTCGCCTCCTCAGCAGTCTATATTCAGCAGACTGAGCTTGAAACCAGTGACTGGTTTGTCCTGGGCTGGCTGACTGCAAAGCAGGAAGTTTATGCACAAAAACTGCTAGAGGCCACAGAACAGTTTATGGTGAGCCGCAAGTTTTTAAAATAAAGTCGCTTTATCAAGTTTTATTGCAGTTGTAGAAAATCCATCCTAGAGCACTTCAGTCGCAGAGGTGCTTTTTTGTTGCATTTGCAGCTTACCTTTTCCAAACGCTTTGGGCTATATTCACTATTATAACTATTAAATGCCGTATCGAGGAGGAGCACCCGATGGCAGAAATCGAACTCAAATTTCAAGTTCCCTCCCACATGCACGCACAGCTACAACAGGACTTCGTCAGTTTAATGCTAGTGCGTAATCATCTCTGGGCTCGTTATTTTGATACGACTGAGTTACAGCTGCGTGAACATGGGATTGCTTTACGGCAGCGCCTGGAAAATGAAATCTGGCTACAGACCATTAAAGCTCCTGGGAAACAGCCTTTTGAGCGTCTGGAAGTGGAATTTGAGTTAGGAAAAGAACAGCCTGAACAATGTGACCTTAAACACTATAAAAATTATCCTGAAGTCAGTGAACTGCTCAAAGAAGCATTAGGATCACTAAAAATTCCCTTAAATCTGCAATTTGAAACTGAAGTGCAACGTTCTATTCATGTAGAAAACTATAAAAACAGTGTGATTGAAATTGCTTTTGATCAAGGTGAAATCCGGCATGGTTCAGAATTTATTGCCATTTATGAGCTGGAATTTGAACTCAAACAAGGACAGCTGAGTGAACTGATCGAATTTGTACAACCCTGGATCCAACGTTATGACTTATGGCTAGACAGCCGTAGCAAGTCAGATCGTGGCTATGCTTTGATTGAAGGCAGCAGCATTACACCTGCTCAACATCAACTGCCGCTGGTATTAAGCAAGGATGATAACCTACATGGCATGTTGCAGAAAATTATTAGAAATACCTTGCAACACCTACTTCCTAATGCGACGGCGCTGTCTACTGAACATTATGACAGTGAACATATTCATCAAGCTCGGGTCGCTATCCGTCGTCTGCGCAGTGCCTTACGCTTTTTTAATGTCGATGAGCTAGAAATTCCTCCAATTTGGGTGGAACAACTGACTGAGCTTTTTCAGCAACTCGGTGCAGCACGTGATCGCGATGCCTTGGCAGAAAGCTTATTGCCACAACTTGAAGCTGCCGGATCACCGATTCTGAGCTTACCACCGGCAACAGAAGAAAATGTCCATGTAGAACAGTTATTCCGGGAACCAGAAACCAATTATCTGATACTGGACTTACTGCGTTATAGTGAGGCTGAACCTAAACAGGTCGCTACAGATATTCGTATGCTGTATAAGCGTCTAGGCAAATTACATCAGCAGATCTGTGCCGATGCTGAACAGTTTTGTGAGCTGGCAATTGAAGATCAGCATCGTACCCGTAAGCGGGTCAAGCGTTTACGCTATAACATCGAATTTCTGCAAAACCTGTTTCCAGCCAAACAGGTGAAAAATTATCTTAAAGCGTTAAAACCGCTACAGGAAAGCCTGGGTCAATATAATGACCTGCATGTTGCAGAAAGCCTATATCAACCTTATGTGAAACGAAAGCCTAAAGCATGGTTTGTGCTGGGCTGGTTACATGCGGAGCAACAGCGCCTGCAAAAGGAAATTCAGGCAGAGTTACAGCAATTTGCCCAGGTACAGCCTTTCTGGAAGAAATAGATCAGTAAATACTCAACGATATTTACCGTAAACTTTCCAGATATTGTTATCGGCAAGCGGATCGTTATAACTGTCACTGCGCTGTTTACGTGGCTTATCTCGTGCATCTACCAGTTCGAAATTCTGCTCTACGCTCAGAACAATACCATTCACATAGAATCGAGTCCGGGTATATTCACTTTGCCCATGCTGGAACACATAAGTGCGTAAATCGACAAATTCCCGATGTGCCACCAGCGCTGCTGTCTCATCACTGTCTAGCCAGCGTTGCATCGCCTGAATCTGTGCCGGCTCGAATTGACCGCATTTTTCAACCAGACTGGCAATACCACGAAAAGTTTTTGATTCTTTGGCGCGGGTTTTATTGATCCGGATACGATCGACATGAAAATAGAATAATGGCAGATTTAAATGGCTAGGCAGATGAACTGCATCCAGCACTTCATCTTCCATAAAAGGCTGAAACAGATCCTGCGCCCTTTCAATCAAACCCGTCCACTGACGATAATATTCTTCCACCTGCGACTTGCTGCCATAGTAAATTGGCAGCCCTTCGACATTGGCCAGATTGACCGGTGGCCAGATATTTTGACGTAATAAGGCAATGTCACTTTTTAGGCTTTGTACAGCGATTGCATCTTGCATGGGAATCACATTTTTATGCTTAGGCTATTTTTAGATTAAGGCAAAGGTTTAGTTTCTGCAAGGCTTTGCCTATAATAAGTCGATTAAGATTTTAGTGTCAGGAAAAATTCATGGTTCAAAAGATTGAAGCGACCGATGTAACCGAAGAAGAAGCGTTAAATGCTGCATTCTTTGAACGTGCTGATGAATTTATCAAGCAAGCCAATGAGTTTAGCCGCGTAGAAAAAGGCTCTCAGGACAATCCTGCAGAAAAGCGTGGTCAAGTCAGCGCTTCGATGCTGTTTGCGACTGCCCGTTTTAATACCTGGGTGGCAGCCAACAATTTCAAAGACGGCAATGAAATGCGTGATGCCAAAGATCAGGTGATGTCTTACATTCTTCAGCAGTTCCAGATGATGCTGGAAGACAATTATGATGAATACTGCGAGCAGTTCGAAAACTATTTGCGCTTCCGTCATAACGAAGAATTCCATGCTAACAAGCATAAACATGATCATGACCACGATCATTAATGTTCAGCCCTTCGGGGCTTTTTTTATACTTGGCATTTTTAGATCAACTTTTTGCATTGACGCCCGTATTATTTTACTTCTATATAGCAATAAGAATAATTCCAATAACAACAAGGAAAGTCATGCAGCTTAGCTTCCCCATCATCGACCCACATATCCATCAGTGGGATCCCTATCACACCCCTCATGCGGCAGCACTGGCAGTCAAACTGTTTGGTAAGCATCCTCGCCTGCTGGACCGTATGGTGCGCCTCCTGAATCCCAAACCAATTATTGAAACGATAGGCCTGACTGAACACATTACCGCACCTTATTTACCTGCCCATTATAAACAGGATATTGGTCGTTATCAGGTTGAACAGGTGGTACATATTGAAGCTGGCTGGCATGAACACAAAGGCACAGGTGTCGTGAATGAAACCCGATTTGTAGCCGGTCTGCCTTTTCAGGCACACAACCTGGCATTAGGTGCAATTGTGGCTACGGCGGATCCACGCAGGAAAGACTTTAAAAAATTACTGCAACTCCATCAGGAAGTTTCGCCCAAGTTTCGTGGGATCCGTAAAATGGCTTCCGTGCATCCGGATAAAGGCGTGCATGCCTGGGCTGATGAACCCCATTTGTACCTTAATAAAAAATTCCTGAAAGGGTTTGAACATCTGGCCAAAGCCAGGCTGAGTTTTGATGCCTGGGTCTATTCCACCCAGATTTCTGATGTGATTCATCTTGCCAAGACTTTCCCTGAAACACCGATTGTTCTGGATCATCTCGGCACGCCTGTTGGACTATTTGGCACAGTGGGTAAAGGTACCGGAAAAACTGCACAGGAAAGGCAACGGATTCTAAAAAACTGGCAAACAGATCTGGCCAAACTGGCAGAGTGTCCGAATGTCATGACCAAAATCTCTGCGCTATTTATGCCAGTGCTGGGTCATCATTTTCATCAGCAGCGACAATTAGCTTCCAAAGCACAGCTCATTGAACTTGCGACACCTCTAATTCAGCATGCCCTAAAATGCTTTGGAACGGATCGTGCCATGTTTGCCTCCAATTTTCCGATGGATCGGGTCAGTGCAAATCTAGTTGATATCATTGATGCCTTTAGCGATATCGTACATAACTATGATGAAAATGCTTTAAAATCTGTTTTTTATGACAATGCTAAAGGTTTTTACCGGCTTTAAAGGTTGAGAAAAAAGCCAGAAATTATGGAATATCTATTACCTCTCACCTATGGAAGATATTTACTATTATTAAAGAATAAACATTTCCCTTCCTTATAAAAAAACCTCCTGTATTGAGGAGGTTTTTAGTCAATTTTATCAGAATTAGGCAGATTTAACGTTTCGTAAGCGTGGTCTGATTTACTGGCTGCCCATATTGATCCGACATCACTTCTACCAGCTGATCAGTATTCAGATACTTCTGAATCACTGCATCGATATCTGCTTTGGTTAAGGCTGCCACCGCGCGGTCACGTTTCTGACGATAGTTCAGGTCGCGGTTCCGTTCCAGCTGAGGCACCAGCATGCTATGAATACGGCGATCATCTTCCAGTGCTGTGACACGTTTTTTCAGAATACTGGCTTTTGCAGCTTCGACTTCTTGTGCAGTGACACCTTTGCTACGTAGCTCAGCAATCACCTTACGTATTGAATCCGATACTTGGCCAGAGCGTCCTGCGGTATAGTTTGCGCCAAAGGCCAAGGCACCGGCATTGTCCCATTCAGCGAAATCCACATTGGCACTAAAGCCATAGACCAGGGCATTCTTTTCACGTAATTCCTGTGCCAGACGAGAAGACAGTTGTGAATCACCCAAAATGTGTCTTAATACCAGTAATGCAGGTACATCTGGATGATCTGAACCCACCGGAATTGAAATGGCGGCGACATAGCTGCCAAACTCGCGCTGTTCCGATAATGCATGTACCCTTTCAGCAGTACGCGCGACATATTCAGACTTGAGGCGAGTATAAGGCTCATTGCTTTTCCAGCCCTCAAATTCCTGCTTGATTAATGTTTGCATCGCTTGAGGCTTAAATTCACCCGTGACCGCAACGCGGGCATGATGGGTTTTAAAGAAACGTTGATACAACTGCTGGACCTGTTCACGCGTCGCTGCGTTGATCTGCTGTTTAGCCAAGTCAGGCTCAAAATGATAACGTAAATCTCCCGGCTCATAACGCTCAAGCAGACGTGCAAAGGTCAGACTGGTCACCGTATCCGGTTCTGTATAAGGACGGTCTAAGCTGGACAAAGACTGAGACTTGATCAGGTCAAACTGGCTCTGCTCAAAAGTCGGATTTTTCAATACATTTAGAATGTATTTAAAATATTCTTCAAAATATTCTTTCTTGGCTGAAATCGAAATATTCAGGCCATTGCCTGATGCACTGACATTGGCCGAGCCACCCACTTCAATAGTTTTGTCTGAAATCTGTTGCAGGCTCTGAGTCTCAGAAGCTCGCATGATCAAGTAAGCCATCAGATCCAGCAATTCCCCTTTATGCTTGAGTGTTTCAGCTGTACCAAAATCAAGGGCAATCGTCGAGTAGACTTTGTCATCGCGGGTCTGGGTGGGGAACAAAGCATACTGAATGCCATTTTGCAGTTTGCCACGCTGGATCTGCTTTTCTTTGCTGGTCAGTAGCTTTTTAGACTCCTTCACATACTGCTTTACTTCAGCCTGGTAAACCGAAACATCTTTTAAAGGTTCTTCAGTGACAGGCTGTTGATCCAGGGTTGGTTTAGCTGCTGCAAACTGCTCTTGCTGTTTGGCTGTTTTCTGATCTTCAGGCGTAGGTACAATATTGCCCTGAATGCGGTATTCCGCCTTAAAAAAATCTTTATAGATAGCGTTAGCATCAGCCACAGTCAGGTTTTGAATTGCATTCAGATCCCTAAAATATTTGCTCCAGTCTCCATTCGAAGATGCAATATAATCACTCAGGCGTGAACCTAGGGCTGCTGCGTTATTTTTAATGTTCTCAGCAGCATTGCGGCTCATATTTTTAACCCGGTTCAGCTCAGTTTCATTAAAACCTTTACCCTGCTCGACACCATTCTGCAACGCCTGTTCGACCTTTTTCGCATCATGATTTGGCGCATAGACTGCCCCCATGAAGACCATATTGAAGTCCTTATCTAGCCAGGTAGCAGACTGTACAGCTGTCGCTGTTCCCTGCTCGACAACCCCCTGATACAGATGCCCGCTCGGCTGCAAGGTGTATAGCGTTGGTGTTACCGATAATGCGTTCTGCTTAGCTACTTCTGAACGGTTCAGATAGATATTGAATTTGGCAAAATCACTGCCTTTGGCCACAGTAAACTCACGCTGTTTAATCTTTTCAGGACTTAACTCTGGTACTTTCGGCTGTTCTGGTACAGAACGTGCCTTGATTGGACTAAAATGCTGATCAATATATTTCAGTACCTGTTTCTTGTCGAACTTGCCTGAAATTACCATATAGGCATTATTTGGTGCATACCAGGTCCGGTAGAATTGATTCAATTCCTGCATATTGATCGATTGCAGCTCATTTAAATCGCCAATTGGCAGACGACCGAGATGCTGGTTGCCATAAGCCGATTTAAAGATTTGATCCATCAATACTGAAAATGGCTGATCCAGACGGATTTCACGTTCACGTTTAACAATATCAATTTCAGTTGGCACATATTTTTCTTGTAGTACCAGCTTATCCATCCGTTCTGCTTCAAGCTGAATTACCGCAGCCAGTGCAGTGCTTTCAGGGCGAACCAGATTGGTATATTTGGTAGAATAATAATCCGTACTGGCATTCGATGAGAGTGTGTACTGATCCAGACGACGCTGAAATTCATCGCCTTTAATATTTTCAGTCCCTTTAAAGGCTAAATGTTCTAATAGATGTGCCAGACCACCCTTCCCCTGCGGATCGTTCAATGAACCGGTGAAATAGACCGTATTCATAAAAGTCTTATTTTCTTTGTCATTTGGTGCAAGGACAATTCTTAAACCATTATCCAGTTTATATTCTTCAATATTTTGTTCTGTTTTTACCAATACCGGTTGAGCAAAACTGAGCGTCGCTGCGCCCATTAAAAACATGGAAAGTGTTAATTTTTTAAAACGTAGTGACATTCTGGATCCAGCAAATTTAAACATGAACTTTTTATTCAGTGAACATCATAGAGAATGACTCTCTTGTTGTGAGTTGTATTTTTATAAAAGCTGCTGTTCACAACAGCTTTTAGATATTCTATCTGATTAAAGCAGAATTTCAGCTTTCATATACAGCTTGCCGTAACCTGAAATTTCAATCCGGTCATTATCCTGCATCTCGCAATACAGCACCCCCCCCCGGCTTGGGCCCTGATAAGCAACCAGCTGCTGTTTTCCGAGTTTTTCTGCCCAGATCGGCACGATTCCGGTATGAATTGAACCGGTCACCGGATCTTCATTAATACCATTACTTGGCGCGAAGTAACGCGATACACAGTCATACTGTTCTGCACCCGCCATTAAGGCGACATCCAGCAATGCGCCAGTCGCAGTAATCGCGGTACGGCGATCATTGACCTGTTTTAGTAATTCAAAATCCGGAGTCTCATCCAGCACATCCTGTACCGACTCATATTCGATAATATAGGCCTGTTCATTTAAATAGACATTTTTAAAAGATTTGGTCAAAGCTCCACGCAACATAGCAGGATATTCATCGACCAAAACTGCCCGACGGATCGGGAAGTTCATACGGATTTTGCCATCTTGATCTTGGCTAACTGTAAAAATACCGAGATTTTTTACATGAAATCGAATGGTTTTATGCGAGGTATAATCCAGAAATAATACAAAGCTGCTGGCTAGAGTCGCATGCCCACAGAAATCAACTTCTTTCGTTGGCGTAAACCAGCGAATTTCATAGTTTTCTGCATCAATGGTCTTTACAAAGGCCGTTTCAGATAAATTATTTTCCAGCGCAATGTTTTGCATCAGGCTCTCATCCAGCCACTCATCCTGCACAATCACCGCAGCGGGATTGCCCTTGAACAGCTCCGTAGTGAACGCATCCACTTGATACATTTTCATTGCTTAAACTCCTTTTGTTTAGCGCTTTAGTTTAAAAGCTTTTTTCGCCAAAAAAATTTATATATGTTAATAAGCCAATAAGTGCATAATTTTTAGCACGTACATTTGTTTATTTTAAGGTTTGCAATGTCTAATCCCCATCTGAAAGCTGTACCCCTGGAAAAATCCTATCGTTTGCTCAATCATGGTCCAACGGTGCTGGTTTCTGCCCAGGATCAGGAAAATACGGATGTTATGGCCGCAGCCTGGGCCTGTGCGCTAGACTTCCAGCCAGCCAAAGTCACTGTAGTTTTAGATAAAAGTACCAAAACCCGCAAAATTATTGAAAATTCTGGTTACTTTGCTTTGCAAGTTCCCACGCTTAAACAGCTGAACATGGTGCAAGCTGTTGGAACGATCAGCATGCATGATCAACCCGATAAGTTAGAACAATGTGGTGTGGAACTGTTTCAGTTTGATCAGTCAGACATTCCGGCTGTAAGTGGTTGTGCAGCCTGGCTGCTGTGTGAACTGATTCCTGAACCCCATAATCAGCAAACTCATGACCTGTTTATTGGCAAGGTCATTGCGGCTTATGCTGACGAGCGCGTGTTCCGTGATGGACACTGGTATTATCAGGACGTGGAGCGTGAATGGCGCAGTATTCACCATATTGCAGGCGGTCATTTTTATAGCATTGGTGATCCTGTTTCAGCGGATGATATAGACTGATCACCCAACCTATACACTCTTAAAATCAGATACATGAATCATCAACAAACATTGACCCAGCATCTGCATATGCCGGGTAATTATGCTAATTTACTAAATAACTTCAAACGGTTTAACTGAAATGATGCCTTTCAAAATTCACTGTATAGACGTCAAAAATAACTTACAGAATTATATCTGGCTGCTGGAACATACAGACTCCAAACAGGTCGTGGCTGTTGATCCCACGGAAGCTGGTCTGGTACAGGAATATTGCCAGCAGTATAGACTGGAACTGGCGCAGATCTGGTTAACCCATTGGCATAAAGACCATATTGGCGGTGTTCCTGAACTGATTCAGGATAAAAACATTCCGGTATATGGTCCTCGTGAGGAATTGAGTAAAATTCCATTCATCAGCCATCCTCTAGAGCATGAAGATGAATTCGCTTTTCATGGTATCGATGTCAGCATCATCAGTGTACCGGGACACACTTTAGGCCACATTGTCTACTTTATTGATGCGCTAGATGTGCTGTTCTGCGGTGATACCCTGTTTGCAATGGGCTGTGGCCGGGTGTTTGAAGGTACTTTTGAACAGATGTACCACTCTCTATCTCGTCTGGCTGCATTACCCCCGCGCACCAAGGTGTACTGTACACATGAATATACACTTTCCAATGCCCAGTTTGCCGTGCATGCAGAACCGGATAATCTGGAAATTCAGGAGCGCCATGAACAGGTCGAACGTCTGAGAATGTTAGGCCAATGCACCTTACCCAGCACGATTGAAATTGAACTTAAAACCAATCCTTTCTTGCGTGCAGACAGCGTTGAAGAATTTGCCCGTTTAAGAACCTTGAAAGACAATTTCTAATTAGGGTTTTTATAGAATCTGATTGCTTTGCGCGTAGGCATCCAGCTCTGCTTGGGTCACAACGCGTAAAGCATGCATTTCATCCACCCGAACCAGTAATAAACCGCCCAGTGCTGGCTGATAACGTCTTGCACTCCCGAATGGCGTATATGCCACTTGAGACTGTACGGTAAATTCAATCCAGTCCTCATGTCCCAACATGACAGCAACCGGTGTCTGATCCTCTTGCTGCATACGTTCAATGCAATCCTTTACATACTGTTCAATATTTACTTGTGTCATATTCAGACTCACTATTTTTTTGCAAGTATAAATTATTCTACACATTGATCGAGGACCACTTATTGCAAAAAATGCTCAACCAGATGATTGCTGCAATCTCTGCCCAAATTGAAATGAATAACAATTCGACCAGTTGTAGATGCCCCCTAGCTGCCACATACTCAAAACTTTATTATGCTTAAATTTTAGTCAATCAGAGTACGATTTCTAATATTTAGTTACAACATCTAAAAGCATTCATAAATCATAAATTTAGCTATTTATTAGTGAAACTTCATCCAATTATTTGTCTATAAAAAAAGCATTTTTAGGAAATTTAAAGAATTTTTAAAATTTTCCCCTTTAAAAATTTTTTATTCACCCTAATTTATTAAGGAACAGTGATGAAGGAGTTATCTCGTGAAAAAAGTGGTGAAAGCAAAAAATCTTCTGGCATTCCGTCTATGGCTTGAAAAATTGGGGTATTCCGTACGTACCTTGGCAGACAACCGTGGTTTTACATTTAGTTTTAAAAAAGAATATGGTCTGGTGACCTGTGATCTCTCTGGCAATACCCTTGCGATGCAATTGGGTGAAGAATTCGAAGACCATTTGAAAGCTTAATTTGCGTCACTTTTAACGCGAAAGATCAATTCAAACATCTTAAGTTAACGCCAAGCTAGCCCATTTCGATGGGCTTTTTTTATAGCTATAAAATTTCAGGCGAAAAAAAACAAGGCATCAACCTTGTCTCTTTTAAATGGTGGGGACGGAGAGACTCGAACTCTCACACCTCGCGGCGCTGGAACCTAAATCCAGTGCGTCTACCAATTTCGCCACGTCCCCATCGGGTACCAACTTATCGCTGGATTTCTCAAACTTTAATGGCAGAGGATCAAGGATTCGAACCTTGACGAACGGTTTTGGAGACCGTCATGCTACCATTACACCAATCCTCTACTCGACCATCTCTACTCATTCTCATAAGTAAATTTGGTGGGGACGGAGAGACTCGAACTCTCACACCTCGCGGCGCTGGAACCTAAATCCAGTGCGTCTACCAATTTCGCCACGTCCCCGATGGCTGTGTATATTATAGAGATCATTTTAGCCTGACAAGAACTTTTTCATAAAACGCTTATCATTTGATTAAATAAAAAACAAAGTATTGATTTTTGTATTTTTATCAGTCGATTACAATTAACAAAGCAGCTTTAATCTCTTCAAAATCAGCAACCCTAGCCGACTTATGCCGAGCAAGCATGCCTTTTAACACAGTTTGAAAAGACCTAAATTTTTCTGGAAGATTAATTTCCAATCGCTGACAGTGTAGATAAGCCCAGTCCTCATAATTTCCAGCACCAAGTCGTCTCTGACTCAACCATTCCAGCCAGATGATTCCTAATGCATAAATATCCGATTGAATCGTTTTTGCTTCGGCGTGAAATAATTCTGGCGCCATATAACGTGGTGTTGCATCTAATGTTGGAGGTGATTCATCCGAGATTCGATATGCGTGTTCAAAATCAATCAGACAGACCCGCCCGTTGCACTGGACAAAATGTTCTGCTTTTAAATCATGATGTAGATAGCCGCATTGATATAGTTGCATCACAGCACCTAAGGCTGCGAGCAAATGTTTCTGAATCTCAGACACGCTTAAATCAGCCGGATCAATCGCAAAATGAGAAGGACAATCCTGTAGCAAGATGCCCTGTTGAAAAATTTCACCCCCAATAGTGATCTCTGAATTAATCAGTAAATGCGGCGCCAGAAATTTAGCTTTTGAGTTAGTAGAAAGCGCCTGATAAAAACCGAATTCATTTTCAAAACTACGCTGACTATATACAGTTGAGTTTTTCGCTTGCACCTTAAGCCAGTAAATTTCTTCACCTAAGCTACCTTTATAGAGCCGACGGCCAAAAGCCAGACTTCGCGGCTTTGTGTTGAGTTCAAATTTTATCTGGTTTAGGTCATGACTAGATATCAACTGGAATATATTCTTCTTTCTGCTGTTCAGGTGCATGTTGATAGGTTAAAAGTTCCAGACAATGCTGTATGGTTTTCCCTACCCGCTCCTGGGTTTCAATCATGGAAATTTTCGGCCAGGTGGCACGTTCGCCTTCACGTTGCAGGATTTTAAACAGGTGTGGCCGCGGGTTTTGCAACATATAAGTATAATGACGCAGACCATATTTGCCGACAATATTCACATCACCATAATAACGCTGATCGACTACACCATAACCATGATCCAGCAAACGGCGTACAGGCGGTACACTTCCCACCCGCTCACGAGTAAAGTCCATCATGCCTTTGGCAAACACCTTGCCTTGGCGTCGTGCAATTCGTTGTGGCCAGCTCAGCATATCCTTACGGAATCGGGCTGCATCGTCCTGCATGAAAGGCACAATGTGCGGGTTTACCTGACTGGCGATGGTATAGTTAATATTGTACAGCCGTGCCATTTTCTCCTGTGGAAAATCACTGCGTACACTACCATCGACCCAACGTGTCGAGGACATATAGGGTGTAAATTTGCCATCATCGCGCTTACTGGTCAGACGCACAGGTGGAAATAGAATCGGTACAGCACAGGATGCGAGTACCGCGCTCCAGACCAATAAATCCGGTGCAGTATAAGCATTCATAATCCGTGCATCTTGAGTCGCATCATAAGGTGCAACGGCGACATTAATATGTAAGCCTGATTTTTTAAGGGCTTCATCAAAAGTGAGATTACCTAAATTTTCAATCAGGAATTTTTTTAGGTATTTCACATCTGCCAGACCGCCATTACCCTTCATCAACTCACGGAAATTCCGAAAATGAAAGGCCTCATTAAAGAAATTGTGTCCCTGAAGAATATCTGGATATTCAGATGGCTTGGATACCCCCAACATGGCTGTCATGATGGCACCAGCACTCGAACCCGATACCACTTTCGGCATCAAATCCTGTTCCATTAACGCCTTACACACACCAGTATGAAATAGTCCCAGCGTTGAACCGCCAGAAAACATCAGCGCTGGCTGACCATAAGCACGCTGGCAACGTTCGAAATATTCTATTTTTTCTTCGAGCGTCAGACATTCACATTCTTGCGAAGCGATATAAGCCAGTCCTTTACTTACTTCTTCAACATAATCTTCAATAATTTTTTTAGTGCCAACATACGTTTCTATAAATAATAGAGGATGCGCGATATTGGCAATGTCATAACTGAGCCCTTCTCGCAAGATATGCATCAAATCACGAGTACGCTTTTGCAGGCGGTATCGTCGAAGTTTGCCCAGACGATGAGAGATCACTTCTGCATCAAAATAATCGGAAGAGTTATCAAGCTTCCATTCCTGCGCACCTGATTCTTCATCCAATTTTAACGCAATGCATTTCCACTCCTCATAAGTTTCCGCAGTTTGCAATTGTTGCTTTAATTTCTTGATGCGATAAGCCTGATGAGGATTAATCTGATGAGTAAAATCTGTTAACAACATGCTATGCGTGATCCTTATGTTTATTTTGCTGCTACAAGATCTGTCACATACTTAAATTAAGCAGATCATATGTGCGGGACAATAGCGAAAAATCTCCTTTCTTGGGCAAATTATAACATTTTTCTAGCTTTGACTGCTTTTTTTGCAGTGGTAGTATCATGAGCATAATTTAAATGCGTAATCCGAGATCATGGCTACAATTGATTTACCCGACCATATTCTAAATACCCTTTCCACTGTCCTTCAGCAGCTTCAGCAAAGCCTGCCGGAAGTTAAAACCGTACCGGATTTCTCTGCTTATGCCTACAAATGGCAAGATGGCCAACTCAAACCAATTCATAAGCTGAGATCGATTCAACTGGCTGATTTGAAAGGAATTGAAAAGCAAAAAGAGAAAGTGATTCAGAATACCTTACAGTTTCTAAATAACCTGCCTGCCAATGATGTACTGCTCACCGGTTCGCGTGGTACAGGTAAGTCCTCTATTGTTCGTGCCCTGCTCACTGAATATGCTGATCATGGCTTACGTCTGATTGAAATTGAACGTGATGATTTATCAGATCTGCCCGAAATCCAGAAACTCATCGCTGACCGTCCGGAAAAGTTCATTGTCTATTGTGATGACCTGGCTTTTAATGCCGAAGATGAAAATTACCGTAGTTTAAAAAGTGTATTAGATGGTTCATTGCAATCCGGTTCCAGTAATTTTGTGATTTATGCAACCAGTAACCGTCGTCATTTACTGCCAGAATTTATGCATGAAAATACGCCCGTTACTAAAGTAGATGTTCCGCAATATACCGAATTACATCCTCAAGAAGCGATCGAAGAGAAAATTTCTTTATCAGACCGTTTTGGTATGTGGCTATCTTTTTACCCGATGGATCAAAATCTTTATCTGGAAATTGTGGAACATTATTTAATACAAGCAGATATGGAACTTACTACAGAAACTCGTGCTGAAGCCCTACGCTGGTGTCAGGCACGCGGTCAACGTTCAGGACGTGCTGCCTATCAGTTTTCCAAGCACTGGATTGGTTCAACCCGACTAAATGCCTCTTAACAGCTTGAAAGCGACCGGTTTAGGTCGCTTTTTTCATATAAATCATTTATATAATAATGACACTCAAAAGAAAATAAAAATTATGGATGTCGGCGCAGTTCTCATTCAACTTAAGCCCTTACACATGCAGCAAGTCCATGACTGGCAGCGCACTTTAAAAGCACGTCAAGACGAAGTAATTGAAACGCTTAAGGCTGAACAGGTTCATGTCGAGTCCTGGTTTTATCTGCAACTTCATGGTCAGGACTATTTAATTGCATATATGCGCGCCGACAACATTCAAAAAGCGCAAAATATTGCAAAACTCAGTACTTTCCCAATTGACCAAGTGCATAAACAGTTTAAAACTTCATGGCAGGCGGTTTATCCCGCTGAATTGTTATTGGATACTACAGCGACCTGATTTATTACCCTGGCTATTTAAGGAGTTTTATAATAAACACCCCCCAATCAATAATAAAAAGCCCCGACAATACGGGGCTTTTTTGACATCTCGAATTATTGTTTATCCCCAATAATGGTAGACCACAGCAGTTCATCAATTTCACTGCCATTGAAATAAACAGTAGCCTTCAATGATTCAGGCTGGTTCTGTTTGACTTCAATCACCTGATCATAACTGTCATCAATTCTAAGCACACCCTCTTTTGGTAAATGCTTATAGTTATTTAATACGGTTTCATCCATTTTAAATGGTGTCGTGGTATTAAAATCAAAACTGTAACGATAATCTGCCAGATCAGGCTGACCGATAATTGTACCGCGACTGGTTAAGGTACGAATCCCATTGCTACCACTGCCATAATCATCGACCAGGCTATAATTATAATTACGTACTTGCAGATATTCTTTGCTCTTTGTATCAAACGCGGCTCCAGAAGTACCCGCCTGATCGGTCTCGGCTATACGCTGGAATTCCAACTGATCGATTTGATAAGATTCGGATTGCCCCATTTCATTTTTAGTTTTACGATGCACAATCGTGCCAGAAATCAGGTAGTCTTCCTTGAGATTAAAATCTACATTTGAACCATAACGGACATTCCTAAAGTTTAAAGTCGTCGTGTCACCATTCACCGTCTGAGTAATGGTTGAGCCTTTACGATAAGTTTTATCCAGGATAATACAGTTATCTTTATCCGTTTTTAATTTCAGCGTTTTAACTGCACCATTGGTAGTTACTTCTGAACAGATCAGATTTGGATATTTAATACTATTGATGCCCAGATTATAAATTTTGATGATACGTGCAGTACGTCCATAAGGATAATCTGCAAATACCTCACCAATCATGTGACCTAGAGCAACATTATAGTCGGTATCATTACTGGTATTTCCGGAAATTTTATCGCGAATTTTCTTTACAATGTCCTGATCTTCAAACGGAACAAATTCCTCTGAAAGCTCAGGGGAAATACTTTCCTTTGGAACATTTGGAGGCGTAGTCACTATAGGACTGTCTGAGCTGCTTCCCCCACCACCGCCACAGGCACTCATTAAACCCGAGACAAAAGCGAGTCCAAAGATAGAAATCTGCTTTTTCATAAAATTTATTCCCTAAAATTTCTTTGCATTTTTATTTGGTGATCACTAAAGGTTGGCCATCTCGAAACTGAATAGCTCAAATGCTATTTCTGCCGGTAATGTTTTTTCTTGGCAGCCAGCTTTATCCTTCGATAGCGCTTTATCTTTAAACAAAGAATTTTTAGGTTCTGTAATTTTAATGTATATTTCAAACAACAATTATCATAAGAAATGAAGTGCTTATTTAAATCTTGTTCCTTATCAGAGTCACTTTTTAACACACTTAAAGCGCATTTAATTAGATCAATTTACTTTGCAACAAAGTTTATAAAATTTGTAATGGTTAAGTTAAAGATGGATTGAATTTTCTTTTTATGGAGAGTCATGCTCAACTTTTACATATAGGCATGAAGGAGAATATTGAAAGATAGGATGATTTTAGAGCATAGAAAATAATCATTTCTGTGATATGAAATACTTAATTATTTACAGAAAATTTAAAGCGTCAATTATTTTAGATTGGTCATGGATTCACTGGATTTTTTCCGACGTTTATATTCAAACATGTTCTGATCCGCTTGTGCGAGCGCTGCAAATAGACCCTGACTCGGATGACGCATCGCCATACCAATCGCTGCGCCAATGTTTGTTGCTGCAAAGGCATTAATTAAACGTTCAACTAAACTTTCAGTACCGGTTTCGTCATTTTCCACACTAAGAATCACAAACTCATCGCCACCTAAACGGGCAACAATATCGTTGATCCGTACATTGTCTCGCAATACTTGTGCTGCATTTTGAATCAGCTTATCACCTTCATCATGACCCAAACTATCATTCACCTTTTTTAGGTCATTCAGGTCAATAAATAATACAGCGGCGGGATGACCATATTGTTTACAACGCTCTTCTTCTGCTCGCAGCAGTTTTTCCCAGGCACGGCGATTATAGAGCCCGGTCAACTCATCTTTACTGGGTTCTTCCTGCAATAATTCATGTTGTCTTATCTGCTCACTCTGACGTAATTCTGCCTGCAAGATCGAACTGAGCAATTGTCCCAATAACTCGACCAGTTGCATATCTTGCACAATAGCTTCCGATTTGGTTTCCGGATCAATCGCACAGAGCGTTCCAAACAAACTGCCATCTTCTTTAAGGAGTGGCTGACCAATATAAGATTTTATACAGACCTGCTGATTAATCGGCGCTGTGGCATATAAAGGAATTTCTTCAGAGCGAGGTGCAATTCTCGGGGCCTTACCTGCGACCATATGAGAACAAAAAGAATCAGCCCACTGAAACACTTGGCCGGGTCGTATATCATAACCATGGTCTTCACTTTGCAGCACAATCCAGTCTTGGCCTTCTACCCGGGTAATCATCCATAAATCAAAGCCAAAATGCTGATGCAGAAACTTTAATACTGCCTCTCCAGCATCCTGAAAACTTTTGAAATTTATATTTTCCATCCGAGATTGCCTCTGCTGCAAACCTGTAAAAATATGCATGATATCAACTTAAGCTATTAAACTATTTTTCCGGTTTCAATAGAATATACGAGCTCTAAATACAGCTATAAAACTATATATTTACAACATACCGTTGCTATAATTTTTCATTTAAAAATTCACAATAAAAAAGAGGCCTAAGCCTCTTTTCTTCAAGCCTGAAACCTATGCCTCTGTCGGATTAGTCAGTTCCGTCATTGGCCAGCGTGGTGTGGTGGTCACCGCCAAGCCATCATGCTGCCCTGCTTTGAGACGCTGATAGCCCGCAAAAGCAATCATGGCACCATTGTCTGTACAGAGTGCAGGTTCCGCATAATAAACAGATGCACGGATCTTGGCTAAATCTGCTTCTAAACGCTCACGTAAACGCTTGTTGGCACTGACACCGCCCGCAATCACCAGACGTTTAAGCCCAGTTTGCTTCAGTGCTTTTACCGACTTTTTCACCAAAGTATCAACAATGGCTTCCTGAAAACTGGCAGCGATATCGGCATCGCGGTTTTCATTACCGAGTTTTTTCATCTGTACAGAAACAGCTGTTTTTAGACCACTGAATGAAAATTCCAAGCCTTGATGCAGCATTGGACGTGGGAATGCAAATGCATTTGGATCGCCCTGCTCCGCCAGTTTGGAAATATTCGGACCACCTGGATATGGCAAGCCCATCATTTTCGCGACTTTATCAAAAGCTTCACCAGCCGCATCATCAATCGACTCGCCAAGGAGCTCATATTGACCAATGCTATAAGCCGCCATCAACTGCGAGTGGCCGCCTGACACCAAAAGAGCCACGAACGGAAATTCCGGTGGCGTTGCCGAAAGTAATGGTGCCAGCATATGACCTTCCATATGATGTACACCAATCGCTGGCTTATTCAATGCAAAGGCTAAGGTACGACCAAACAATGCACCGGTCATTAACGCACCCATCAGGCCCGGTCCACGGGTATATGCCACTGCATCAATTTCAGATTTTTTCACGCCACTTTGTTCAAGCAGCTGATTCATGAGCGGAATTAACTTACGCACATGGTCACGCGAAGCCAGTTCGGGAACTACACCACCATACTCGGCATGCAGTTTAATCTGGCTGTACAGAACCTGGCCGCGCAAACCCAGTTCGCTGTCATAAAGCGCGAGTCCTGTTTCATCACACGATGTTTCTAAGCCTAAAACGATCATTAAACTGCCTATAACCTGTATCAAATCAATTGCGACAACTATTATAGACTTGTGATATGAGATGTAAATGAGTAAAATACTGACCTTCACTTGTGATCAAGGGCAATTCGGCCCTGATCTTATCCATAACTTAATGAGGATTCTTCATGCCACAAGTTAAATTGAAAGAAGGCGAACCAGTAGACGTAGCTATCCGTCGTTTCAAACGTTCATGCGAAAAAGCGGGCGTTCTTGCTGACGTACGTAAGCGCGAATTCTACGAAAAACCAACTCAAGAACGTAAGCGCAAAAAAGCTGCTGCTGTTAAACGCTACCAGAAGAAACTGGCTCGCGAATCAGTACGTACTACTCGCCTTTACTAAGATTAATTTGTGATTGACTGCCTGGACTAAATAAATGACTACTTTAAAAACCAAATAACTGAAGTTTTGAAAGCAACAATGCGTGCTAAAGAAATGGCTAAGTTAACGGTAATTCGTAGTCTTCAGGCGGCAATTAAGCAAATCGAAGTCGATGAGCGCAAAGAACTTGACGACGCTCAGGTTCTTGCGGTCATTGAAAAGCAAATTAAACAACGTAAAGAATCGATCAAAGCCTTTGAAGGTGCTGGTCGAGAAGATTTAGCTAGTAAGGAACAAGCCGAAGTTGAGGTTCTATCTCAATTTCTACCAGAAGCTATGACTGAGGAAGAACTTGATTCCATCATTGCGCAAGCGATTACAGCGCAAGAAGCTACTAGCATGAAAGATATGGGTAAGGTGATGAATTCTCTGCGTCCGCTCATAGCCGGGCGCGCCGATCCTGCACAAGTTTCAGCTAAAATCAAAGCTAAACTGGCATAATCCCCCGCTTTAAATCTCTATTTGCGTTGAACTGACTTAATTGCTAGCCAGTTCTTAGCAATCCAAATTTCTTTTTTAATTTTAATAAATCAAAAATTACAATTTACATTTTTGCTTTGCAGCAATTGCATCATTTTTGAAGATTTCACCTGATCCACAATATCTTGCCGTGTCAATTTTTGCAGCTGAAAGTCTAGTGCATCACGATTTTTATCAGTTGCCTGATAAAGCTGATCTACATAACGCCCGACGATCCCACAAAATTCCACCTGTTGTGCTGCGGTTAAATTCTGTTGTTGTGGATTTAAACTGCGCAGAAAATCTCGTGACTGCTGATGATATTCATCGCTGATACGCTCTACCGCCCGCACATAATCCTTAGTGCTCGCTGCATAACTATGTGATATTCCCCAAACCAGAAACAGGCACAACAATGTTCTTTTCATTCATGCTTTCTCATGTGCTTTCATTTGCAACTCAGCATAGTACAAGGCAAACTTGAAATAAAGCACAGAGGTTGATGTAGATCACAGCTTTAATAAGTAATTTTTATGAGAAGATTAAATCTTGTATTTTCTTTCCTGCTGCATCTGTTTTAAACGTTGTGAAATACTTGCAGACAATGACTGATTCTTCTTACTGACTCGCTGTGCATGTAGTAAGGATTTAATAGCTGCCTCCTCATTTCCCGTCCAATATTCCACTTCAGCACGGTAACGCAGTACATTAATGGTTTTAATCTCAGATACAGGCTCGGCATTGGTTGCTGACAGCATTAAGCGCCAAGCACTTAAATCACGTGAATTAGCATTCATGAAACGCTGCACGATCATCTTGGCTTGATCAGTTTGCTTCATACGGATCAATACTTCTGCATATTTATAATTGAGTGCCCGGTTTTCCGGCATGATGGATGCTGCAGAACGTACACTACGCAGAGCTGGCTCCAGCTGATTTTTCCCGAGATAAATATCGGTTTGAAACAGTACCAGCAAAGGATGAATCTGATTATACTTTTTTGCCTGGTCTAATGCCTGTTGCGCATTATCCTCATCACCTTGTTGCAGATAGTAAGCAGTGAGTGCCAATTGCCCTGCAAAACTGTTTTGTCCTGCTAAAATTTTTAATTGCTGCTCAGTCGTCTGACGGGACAGTACTTTGCTATACCAACGAATAATCTCAAAATTCTGGTCTATCAGCTTTGGTTTAACTTTCGGCATCTGATTGGCGCGTAAACGCGCCTCACTCATACGCTCAGTCGTTAAGGGATGAGTAAACCAGAAATCTGGCAGAAAGCTTAAACGGCTGGTTGAACGATGCATCACCTCAAAGAAATCAGCCATGCTCTGCGGGTTGTAGCCCGAAGCATACATATACTGCATACCGATCCGATCTGCTTCACGTTCCTGATTACGACTATAAGAAAGTTGCTGATCCATTAAAGCTGCTTGTGAGCCCATCATTACGGCTGCACCCGCATCGCCATCTGCTTGCGATGCCACTAAGGCTCCGACCAGGATTCCCGCAAGTGCCAATAATCCCTGTCCTTTAAATGCTTCTTGGGATCGACTGTAATGACGTTGTGTGACATGTGCAATTTCATGCGCCATCACACCGGCCACTTCATCCATATTACGCGCTGAATTGAGTAATCCCATATTTAAGGCAAATAAGCCACCAGGCACAGCAAAAGCATTAATCTGAGGATCATTAACCACAATTAGACCAATTGGTTGCTGTAATTGAGTCTGGCTGAGAATATGTGAAAACACTGAAAATAACTGGTCTTCCATCCAGGGATTTTGCACCACAGGTAATTGTTTCTGTACTTGACGATAAACCTTTTCACCGATCATGCGCTCTTTTTGCTGATCTATCAGCCCTACACCTGCTCCAATTTCTGGAACAGTAAACTGACTAGACTGGGTGTTAAAAGTATTGGAAGCGGTATGCCCTATTGCCATACATGCGCTTAATCCACAAGCCAAAACCAAACGTTTCAATGAATAAATCTCTAAGCCTGATTACGAAAACTGCTTGAATATACCATTGAAAAAAGGGCATAAACGCAAGGAAATGTTATTTAATATTATTAGAAATGCCGGTTAACTACATAGCGTGGCACACGTCCTTGCAAAGCATCCACCAGGTTGTGATATGCCAGTTCTGCCATACGCTGACGTGTTTGCGCAGTTGCCGAACCTACGTGCGGCAAGGTAATCACATTATCAAGTTTAAATAGCTCTGATTCTTGCAATGGCTCTTTTTGATAGACATCCAGCCCTGCGGCAAAAATCTGACGATTTTTTAAAGCCTGAATCAGTGCCTGCTCATCAACAACCGAGCCGCGCGAAATATTCACAAAGACCGCATGCCGCTGCATCAATGCCAGTTCTTCTGCACCAACGAGTGCTTTGGAATCCACATTTAAATCCACTGCGACTACTACAAAGTCAGAACGCTGTAATAAGGATTTTAAATCACAATATTCTGCATTTAAGCCCTGCGTCAGCTCCAGCTTTTCACGACGGTTATGATAAAGCACATTCATATTAAAGCCATGAAAGCCACGTCGCGCGATCGCTGCGCCAATATGACCTAATCCAATAATCCCTAACGTCTTGCCAAAAATATCCACCCCGAACTGTGCTTCGCTGGCGGTACGCTGCCACTGCCCTTGCTTGGTCCATTGATTTAAATAAGTTACTTTACGCGCTGCGGCCATGAGTAAAGTAAATGCAAGATCAGCTGTGGTTTCAGTGAGCACATGTGGTGTATGAGTGAGATAAATTTTCTTTTCATTTAAATATTCAAGATCGTAATTATCGTAGCCAACACTGACACTGGAGATGATTTTTAGTTTAGTCGCAGTTTCCAGATTATTTCGATTGAGCATTCGTCCTGCGCCAATCATGCCATCTGCATCTTGTGCATGCTGCAAAATCTGTTGATTGACATCACCCAGCTTAGGCTGGATATATACCACATTATATTGTTGTTCGAGTTTGGCTTGAATCTCTGGATGAATTTGACTAAATACAACAACTTTTTGCTTCATGCTTATTTATTCCATGCTGACAGGCCTACTTTGCATAAACTGCCAGAGTCGCTTTTTAAGGATTGGCCGATCCAGCATCTCCTGCAGGGAGGCCAACTGGGTAATTTTACTGTTTGAAAGATGTGGAACAGTACCAAGAAAAATAATATTTTTATCGTGACTCATGCCATCCAGAAAACCCTGGATATAAGACTCCACGCCGCGTCCATCCTGCACATTATCCCAAGGAAATGGCCAGTTCAGCTCTGCAAACTCACCCAACATTGCACGTTGGATATTCGACCACAGTAATTGCTGATCTTCAGTTAAGCTCGTGGTATCAATGACAATAATACAGTGCGCAAGACCTAATGCCTGCATACTAAAAGGCGCGACCTCAACAATTTCGCGCAGTTCATGCTCCGGTTCTGGCTGCGGCTGTATTTCCATTGTTGGCATTATAACGACTGGCGCAGGCACTTCTACAGGTGCAGATACGACAGAACGTTCAATCACTGAGGCTTCAGCTTTAAGCTCAGGAAGGATGATTTCACTCAGGACTTCAGGTTGTGACTGGTCACGCCAAAGCGCCGGCTGGTGCGATTGACACGGCTCCGCCCGAGGAATCCAGATATCAATTCCTAGTGTCGCCAGTATGTCACGTTGATGCCCTATCATCTTGTCTTCATCACCTATTTCAGGCTGAATATTTTAGCGGGAATCCACTTCTTTTGCCGAACTTTTTCGGATTTTTCACTGTACATTACAACTGATTTGTAGCGAATCTGACTTTAGTCGTTCTCTTCGGGTTGTTTACATGCAGGTTCAAACATTATTTAAAGATCATGCGTGAGTTAATAAATACTTTCAAGTCTGAATTAAATAATCATGATGCTGTTCTTTTTCTGCATCTGATCCACAATTTCATCTACTTCAAAACCCAAACGCCAATACAGTAATTCCATCACGTCAAATTCATCCTGAGTGATGATCCGATCATTCCAGAGACAGACTTCCGCAATGCCCAATATACTCAGTCGATCACGCAGCAACAGGCCAGAAATATCATTCAGAATTTCAGCCAGATCAATCGGCTCATCTGAAATTTCGGTATACATTTCCAGTTCTTTTTGAGTCAAAATACGTTTTAAAATGCGCTCGCGAACATCCAGCTGATTATCACTATTGATCTGCTGTACATGCAGCAATGCATCAATCAGGCGTACGATTTGTGGTTTAACTTCTTCCAGTGCCGTCGGGGTATGTAGGGGGAGTAGATTCAGCTCATATTTCACACATTCAAGCAACAAGGCATCTAGCAGACCAATTTCACCATCTTCCTGAATAATCCGTGCCAGTTTCATCACGAATTGTCGTGCTACCGTGGTCGGCATGCCACCAATATTTTTGCAGGCTTGCTGAAAAATCGAGATATGCACACGCCCGTCCAGATTTAACAATGAATCTACAATGGCCCGGCTGACTTCAGCATCGGTGGGAATAAATTCCCGATATTGCCGGATCATCAGAATTGCAACCATGACCTCTCGTGACCCAGTTGCAGTTTGCAATGCGCGTTCAATCAGTTCTGGTCGTGGCGTATTGGCACGATTCTCCGGATTCAGTGGCTTAACCGCATCTTTAATTGCAAAACTGATTGGAGACAGACGTAGTAAAGGTAATGGCTGTGGCGAACTCCAAGCAGCTGCACTTGTGACCGCCATTTCTTCGAGTGACCGAAACAGACTAAATAAAGGCTGATTTTGTAGTTTTTTTAGGTTTTCAAGCTGCAGATCCTGAATAAGGGAGGGATTCATTTCATAGATTCGCTGCTCAATACTGGGATGAATATTCAGCCAGTTCTGCTGACTGAGGGAGTTAGCAAAACACATATGTGAAATCGACTCTGCATATTCACTATGAATCTGTGAACCGGAATGATGCACATAAATCCGCAGCAAAGTCTGTACATTGGCATCATTTTGAATCAGGCGACGGGTTTTTTGATCATTCTTGAAAGTTCTGCCACCGAGCGAAATATATTTAATGAAACGGGTAATCAGTACGCCTAAGCTACCAATCAGCCAGATCACCGCACCAATACCAACAAACAGAGTCTCAAACTTGTTTTCTGCCGGCATGCCATTCCGATAGAATCCCCGCTTGGCAATCTTACTGCCCCACTGACTAAAAGTAGTCAGGCTGCTATAGAGAATCTTGAGCCGGGTATTTTCTGCCGCTTCACCAGAAAGAATCTTGTTAAACTCATGGCTTAATAAACCATACAGTTCAATTTCATCCAGATTTTGCAATGCCCCCCAAGTCAGAATAATGGCAGTATTTCCCGGGTTAAAACCGGCAGTCAGTGCATTGACCCCGACCTCATCAGGCAAAACATACACCGCAGGAGGCTCAATCAGAAAAGTATCTGCCAACTGTTCAGCAATCTTCAGAGCGACACTTTCTTCCGGTACGCTTTCAATCAGACTCAGACGACGCGCACCCATCTGTCGTGCCAAGGAATAACCACCAGCACGAAAGACATAAAATTCATAGAGTACTGACACCACCATGATCGAACCGACTAGAGCAATCAGATAAGGACTTAACACATGCCAATATATAGATTGAGCAGTATCAAAATAATAGACTAGTAAACCAACGACAGTATTAATAATTGCTATCGTCAATAGCACAGCAATCAGACAGACACTGGCTGGCCATAGCATATTTTTATTCTTGATAAACGCATATCCTACGCTTTTCAATGCTTCACCCTGATCACATTGTTCTAGCTTTGCCCAATCATAAATGAAAAAAGCGGGAAATTCCCGCTTTTTTCATGATTTTAAAGACTTAGACTTCGCGCACGCCAGTCAGGTCTACTGATGCTGCATCGATATTTACATCAATAAACTTGTCACCTTTTTTGGCGCCATCATTACGCTTTTGCTGTAACTGGTCAAGGTATGCTTCATCAATACCACCAGCCACATATACGCCGTCAAATACAGAACAGTCGAATTCACGCAGGTTCGGTACAATCTTGGTACGTACTGCATCTTTTAGATCTTCCAGATCCTGGAAAATCAGACGGTCAGCACCAATAATTTCACGAATTTCTTCAACACTACGTTCAGATGCAATCAGTTCAGATTTGGCTGGCATATCGATACCGTACACGTTCGGATATTTCACCATTGGTGCAGCAGACGCAAAGAATACTTTTTTCGCACCGGAATCACGCGCCATCTGAATGATTTCATTACACGTGGTACCACGAACAATTGAGTCATCGACCAATAGAACGTTTTTACCCTGGAATTCCAGCTCAACCGGGTTCAGCTTCTGACGTACTGATTTTTTACGCAGTTGCTGACCAGGCATAATGAAGGTACGACCGATATAACGGTTCTTCATGAAACCTTCACGGAATTTCACGCCCAGCGTATTTGCCAGTTCAAGCGCAGAAGTACGTGATGTATCTGGAATTGGAATGACCACATCGATATCATGTTCATCACCCCACTCGCGCAGGATTTTATGGGCCAGTTTCTCACCCATTTTCAGACGGGCTTTATACACTGAAATACCATCAATGATTGCATCTGGACGCGCAAAGTACACATATTCAAAGATACATGGACGGTATTCTGGCTTTGCAGCACATTGCTTGGTAAAGAAGTTCCCTTCAGAGTCAATAAAAACAGCTTCACCTGGCTCGATATCACGCTCAACTTTAAAGCCCAACGCTGTAATCGCTACAGATTCAGAAGCGATGATATATTCCATCCCGTTTTCAGTTTCACGCGAACCGTAAATCAACGGACGGATACCATTAGGATCACGGAAACCAACCACTCCTTGACCTGTAATCATGGCAACAACTGCATAACCACCTTTGCAGCGCTCATGCACGCGTGTTACGGCATGGAAGATATCTTCAGAGGTCGGTACCAGTTTGCCACGCTTCTGCAATTCGTGCGCAAATACGTTGAGCAGAACTTCTGAATCAGAATCGGTGTTCATATGACGTAAGTCAGTCTTGAACAGGTCATCATGAATTTCTTCAGCATTGGTCAGGTTACCGTTATGTGCCAGCGTAATCCCGTAAGGAGAGTTCACATAAAACGGCTGCGCTTCAGCACTACTTGAGGTACCCGCAGTTGGATAACGCACATGGCCAATACCGTAATTACCTTGTAATGCACGCATATGACGGGTATGGAATACATCACGCACCATACCAACATCTTTACGAAGGAACAGGCGACCTTCATGACAAGTTACAATCCCAGCTGCATCCTGTCCACGATGTTGTAACATCGTTAATGCATCAAACAACATTTGGTTAACAGCTGATTTACCAGCAATACCAACCACTCCACACATAGCAACCTCGCAGACAAGCTAGGATTAATAAAAAGGATTATTCGTAGACTCAGCCGATGATTTGCTTTTTACAGCAGGCTCAGCCGATACATCTGAAGATTTTCTGGAATCTTCCGACTTGATATGTTGTAGGGCTTCGTTTGCAGCATCTTTGGACATCTGGGTCGCCCATGGCGCATAAGGAAGCAAAGTCTGAATTACTTTGGACTGTTTCCAGTGTGGTGAGCTTTCTACCCACGGCCCGATTCCCTGCATGGTGATCAGGACAATCAGCAGCCCTTTCAGGCTACCAAACACCCCACCTGCAAGACGGTTTAAAGGTCCCAGTTTCAGGGTTTTCATCACACGGTTGAGCAAGAAGGTTACTATCCAGGTCAGAACCACAATCATGAGGACGATGAAAGCAAATGCTGCAATTTTTTGTACCACTGGATCTGTACTGAGAGCAGTCATGGAAGGCGCAAGTAGTGTTGAATATTTCGCTGCTACAATGAGCGCAAAAATCCAGCCAGCTAAGTTCGCAAAGGCTTTAATAAATCCTTGACGCAAACCGTTTAGCCCTCCAATGAGCAGTATAAACAGTAAAAAGATGTCAATGGCAGTCATAGAATTCAGAATGCTTCAACACAGTCTTTTACAAGTGTCGGACCTGTATATATGAGGCCACTATAAACTTGTACAAGGCTGGCACCAGCTTGCTTTTTGGCAGCGGCATCGGCACCCGAAAGAATACCACCCACACCAATCAATGGAATTTGTCCTTGCAGCACATCTGCAAAGGCTTTTAAACACGCCGTACTTTTCTCAAAGACCGGCGCACCCGACAAACCGCCTGCTTCTTCAGCATGCTCCAGACCTTCAACACCTTCACGAGACAAGGTCGTATTGGTCACAATCAAACCATCAATCTTGAATTGCAGCAATTGCTGAGCAATAAATGCAATATCTTCAGCTTCTAGGTCTGGTGCAACTTTCAAGACCAGAGGTACATAATGCTGGTTTTCTTGAGCAAGCTCAAGCTGACGGTTTTTTAGCGTTTCCAGCAGCTCAGTGAGCGCATCACCACTTTGCAGGCTACGCAGGTTTTTTGTGTTGGGAGAGGAAATATTAACAGTAATGTAGGAAGCGTAATTATATACCTTTTCCAGACAGATTAAATAATCATCAACTGCATTTTCAACCGGAGTTACAGCATTCTTGCCGATATTAATCCCCAGAACACCTTTGAATTTTGCAGCTTTAACATTTTCAATCAGTTTGTCCACGCCTTCATTATTAAAACCCATACGGTTAATAATGGCTTTCGCTTTTGGCAGACGGAACAGTCGGGGTTCCGGATTACCGGGCTGAGGACGCGGGGTAATAGTACCGATTTCAATAAAACCAAAGCCTTGACTTGCAAGGGCATCGATATAGGCACCATTTTTGTCCAACCCTGCCGCCAGACCTACCGGATTCGGAAATTCGATTCCCATACAGGTCACTGGTTTAGAAGCAACGTTTTGACGCATCATCCCCATGGCATGGGAGGATTTCAACAGTGATAGTGTCAGCTCATGTGCACGCTCTGGTGCTAAAGAAAACAACAAAGGGCGGGCTAGAGAATACAACATATCTAGAAAAGTCTACTGCTTTTTAAGTCGGCATATTATAGTCACAGCCCGGTAAAAAAACCATGCTTTGCAAATCTTTATTTTTACCGTTTATAGGACAGTCGCTGTTAATTTAATCTGTCCGGCATCACTGATAAGTTCCATTTTTTCAACAGTTAAGCCACTCTGGGCCAGCTGGGTCAGAAAATTAGCCAGTACAGAATAATTTTCATGACTGACATTGAGTAAAATTTTACCTTCCTGCTGCTGGGATGAAACCGACAACCCCTGCTGCTGGGCAGCACGCTGCACTTTTTCTGAGGCATCTAATTGCAGATCGCCTGCTGGCTTCATGGTCGCTGCATTACTCTGCATCCACACTAAAGTATCTTTTAAGGTATTCAGGCGCTTTTGCTGGGTATCCGCAGCTCTGTGCATATAAAATAGTGCCGAACCGACTGCAGCCACGATGACAAAAATCGTGGTAAAGATCACCATATAGCGTTCACGAGTACTCAGGCTATCCAGATAATCTGTAATGCGTTCAATGCGCTGGTCCAGCCGGATTTGAATATTGTTGAGCATTTTCATTATTGTATTCTCACCGATCCGATCGCACCTGCACCATTGGCCTGTACATTACCCAGTTCAACTTTAAAACCCTGCTGTGTCAGCTGACGGGTCAAAGTGCTTAATGCATCAGAAGAGTTCGCCTGCAGATCCATATTCAGACTTGAAGTATCATAACTGACCCGCTGCGCAATAATCTGGTTTTGCATTAATACCGGCCCCACCCGACTAATCAGATCAAAAGCCTGAGTATTCGCCACCTGACTTAAACGCATCTGCCCTTCAAACTGGCTTTTGATATTCTGCTCGTTTACAGGATAGTTCTGACCAAACCAGTATTTGAACTGATCAATCGCTTGAGAAGCAGTTTGATTGGCAATCTTTTTATATTGATACCAGCGCACAGCATCATAACTAAACTGCAGCACCAGAATACCCAAAAACACAGCAGCACAGGCTTTCCAGTAACCGGAAACCGGTGTATCTGCCTTGGCTTTAGGCAAGACATTAAAAGGATGCTGTTTGGCTTTTTTCGGCTGGGGAAGGCTGTACTGAAACGACTCAACCTGATCATGGGTAACAACGGCTTCCAGACTACGCAGCTGAGCGTCATTCAGGTTACTCACCTTGTAATTTACATCTTTAGGCTGATAATCCAGATAAAGACTCAGGTCATCGACCGAATGACCCACATATTCCGATTCGCGAACCAGTAGTCGCCCAGCAAGTTCCGCCAATACACGTTGATTTTCTTCAGGAACAGGCAGGACCAGAAAATCTGGCAATAATGCCGTGACCTTGACCGGAAGAAGGTTCAATACATGCTGCATGGTTTCTACAGTTGAATTGGAAATTCCCAATACACTGAGCTGATCGGGCTGCTGAAAATGATGAAGCACCTTCATCGCATCAACCGGTAGAATGACATATTCCTCCAGCAGATACTTGATTGCCTCCTGCCCCATTTTCTTATATTGGGCTTTGGACATGCTCTGCTGCAAAATCTGCACATGACGACTCGGGAAAAAGACCGTTGCCTCTACCCCATGTTGCCCTTGGATTTCCTGAATTAGTTGCTCAAGTGTATCTGCACTTTTCCAGAATTCCCCATCTGACCATTGCCAAACCCCATTGGCTTCTGGCATCCATAAATACAACATCGATTGTGTTCTGCCGTTTTAATAGTTTTTTATACTGTTGGAATAAAGCTTTTTAACTGTGTCGATAAACCTGCTGCAATCACTGCCTGATCATAAATGCGAGCTTCTGACAAATGAAAAGGATGGAAAGACTCCGCTGTCAGAATGGAAGCAATATGTGCCACCACATTCATATGGCAAACCACGACAATTGATTCATACGGTAACTGAGACAACCACTCCACAGCCACTTTGGCATCATCATCCGGCTTAATGGCATTACAGATCACCACCGGTACATCTTTATAGAAAGCCTGCAAATGTGCCAGAGTTTCCTGAGCACGAAGCAACGGACTCACTACAAAGACTTCAGGTTTAACTATGTCTTTCAGGTATTGAGCAGTCTGTTCTGCCTGTAGATGTCCACGTTCGGTCAAAGGGCGCTTGGTGTCGTTACCATTTACCGGTGGAGCTGCTTCGCCATGACGTACGAGTGTCAGTTGCATACATTTCCCTATTCGTTCATTCAAGCTGCTGATCAGGTCATAATATGAGACTGATCATACAGTTCCATCACTTATAAATCAGACCTGATGATGTGGCAAGACAAATTCCACATCACTGCGATGACCATTTTTCATTAAAGACACTGCAATACTCATCGGCGGTGCACCTTCAAAGATCACAGCATACAAGGCACAGGTAATTGGCATGTATACATCCAGTTCTTCTGAACGTGCTTTTACCTGTACAATAGTATTAATCCCTTCCGCCGTCTGACCCAGTTCAGTAGTTGCCTGTTCCAGAGTTTTACCTTTACCCAGCGCATAACCAACCTGATAGTTTCGGCTTAACGGACTATTACAGGTAGCGAATAAATCACCTACACCCGACAGCCCCAGGAAGGTTAATGGATTCGCACCAAGCTTCACCGCAAAACGGCTCATTTCTGCCAAGGCACGGGTCAGAATCATACTCTTGGTATTTTCACCGACGTTATAGGCGGCTGCCATACCCATTGCGACTGCATAGATATTTTTCAGCGCACCACCAAGCTCTACACCATGCACATCATCGCTGGCAAAGACACGGAATAAAGCACTGTGCAAAGCTTGCTGTACTGCATAACGCACCAGTTCAGAATCACTTGCAATCACAGTCCCTGCTGGCTGGCCCGCCACAATTTCCTTCGCCAGGTTCGGGCCTGAAAGGACCCCATAAGGCACTTCAGGTAATTCTTCCCGGATGATATCACTCATAAAACTAAAGGTTTTCGCTTCAATACCTTTGGTCAGTGAAATCACGGCCTGAGAGCTAATAAAAGGCTTAATCTGCTTCAGCACATCACGAAAAGAATGGCTTGGAATTGCCACCAGAATAATGTCACGATCACGTACTGCTTTTTCTAAATCAGAAACTGCCAATAATGCAGGCTCGAGCTGAAAATCTGGCAGGTAACGCTTGTTCATATGCGTGGCATTAATATCCGCAGCCGTGGCTTCATCACGAATCCAGATCATGGTGTCACAGCCATTGCGTACTGCAGTATTTGCCATTGCTGTACCAAAACTGCCACCACCCAACACTGTAATTCGCAACGCAGTCTTACGATCAATTTCTACAGGTTCAACCAGATCTGAAAATTTTAATTCTGACATGTGTTTCTAATATCCTTATCTAGCCAAATTAATGTGATGGATTCCACTGGCTGACAAATGCTTCTGTATGGATTTCTGCACGTGGCGCAATAGTTTTTGCCGCCGTTCCAATATAAATGATGCCTGAAACCAGATCATCACCTGAAATTCCTAAAGCCTGTTTAAAGTATAACGATTCTACTACAGCACCACTACGCCACATGGTCGAAAAACCTTGAGCTTGCAGAGACAATAAGAAATTCTGAATTGCGGCACCAGAGCTCAGAATCTGCTCAAAATGCGGCACCTTGGGATGATCCTTTAAACGGGTCAAAGCCAGAACCAGTAAAGGTGCACGGAAAGGATGATGTTTTACCCGCTCAATCTGAGCAGCTTCAGTTTGCCCCAGATCGATTAATGCCTGAGACAATAACTCACCAAAAGCTTCACGCTTATCATCTGGAATAACTACAAATTCAGTAGGTTTTAAACGGTGGTGATCTGGCGCAGTCAGCGCAGCCTGAAAGGCCATTTCCAGCTGTTCAGCATTGGGTGCCGGGGCAATCAGCTGACCAATAGATTGACGTTGATGAATATTCTGATGAACGATTTCGATCGTTGATTCGGTCATTGCCTTGTATTTCTATACTTAAAAACTGTATTCAAGATTAGCATATTCATCTTGGGATTCTCTATATCCTTCATTTTTATTCTTCGTGCTCAAATATATTTAGCTCACTGTTTTCGTTTCTGATAAAAATCATTAAACAGCATTTATGATAATGACATGGCTAATACTGAAAATTTCCAAACTTATACATGCCATACAAAGTCTAAAGATTATTATTTGATTAATTATACGATTATCTGATCTTGACGAGTTTTAGACATGACAAAAATATTAACAATGGGTGCAACTATTGTCACTGCACTTGCTCTAACCGCGTGTAGTACTAATCCAACTAACACAACTGCAATCCGCAAAGAAAATAATCAATTCGAAGTTACCGGATTAGGTAAGACCCAAGTCATTGCCAAAAATAATGCCGTAAGCGCCGCTTCTAAAACATGTGGTTCACGATCAACAGCTATTATTGTAGATGAACAGTCCACTTATGATGGCGCACTGAAAGGCGTGGTAGATGAGCAGACCGGGCAGATTATTCAGGCTGCTGCCACAGTACTTGGTAATATTGCGGGTACAGGCAATAGCATCAATTCAGATGATGACTACCAAACTACCCTGACTTTCCGTTGCCAGTCTAACTAAAGTCTTTTTAGCTAGCTAAAAAAACCGCCCAATGAGCGGTTTTTTTACAAACTGGAAATTAGCAATAACCTTCCAGGCGGGTCAATGGTAATTTTTGACCAATCGCTTTTTCAATTTCTGGCAGATAGAACGCATCATCTTCCGACAGGAAACTAATACTGACACCACGAGTCCCGGCCCGTCCAGTACGACCAATACGGTGTACATAATCATCAGATTGTTCTGGCAGGGTAAAGTTTACTACATGCGATACACCATCCACATGAATACCACGACCTGCTACATCAGTTGCGATCATGATATTGTGTTTTCCATTTTTAAACTGGTCCAGCATTTTTAAGCGCTTGTCTTGGGCAATTTCACCAGACAGCATCACCACTTTATAGTTGTCACGTTTCAGATGATCATAGAGTTTACGCACCTGATCACGACGGTTGGCAAAAATCATGACCTTCTCAATCGGTTCATCACGCAAAATGTCTTGTAGCAGTTTATATTTATCTGCCTTGGCAACCATATATACACGTTGTTCAACGTCCGCATTGGTTTTCTTTTCTGGCTCAATTTCAACCGTTACGGGTTCAAATAACCACTGTTGTGCCAGATTCAATACGTCATAGCTAAAAGTTGCCGAGAACATCAGAGTCTGGCGCTGTTCCTTGCGTGGCGAGAAACGTACGATACGTTTCACTGAAGGGATAAAGCCCATATCCAGCAGGCGGTCTGCTTCATCAATCACCAGGAATTCAATCTGATCTAACCAGACTTCTTTTTGTTCAACAAAGTCAATCAAGCGACCTGGAGTAGCAACCATGATGTCCACAGGTGCCTTATCGAGCTGTGCTTTTTGCTTGTCAAAATCTACACCACCAAGCAGCGTCATGACACTCAGGTCAGTAAACTTGGTCAGCTCATGCGCGTCACTTTCAATTTGTAGTGCAAGTTCACGAGTCGGTGCTAGAATCAGTGCACGTGGCTCACCACGGTAACGCTGTTCCTGAACAGGATTATTTAATAGATCATTGATGATACTCACCAGGAAGGCCGCTGTTTTGCCCGTACCCGTTTGCGCACGACCAATTGCATCGTGACCTGCCAATGTGAATTTTAAAACCTTCTCCTGAATAGGCGTCATAGAAGAAAAGCCTAAAGCATCAATCGCTTGTTTTAGATGAGGATGTAAATTTAAGGTTTCAAAACCAGATGACATAAAGCGGTGCTCTAAATAGATAATCACTAAGATACAGACAGTATAAACAAAAAACGCCCCAATTTATATTGGGGCGTTTTATTAGCTTAATCCGAAGATTAGTCTAATGGTTGAACTTCTTCAGCCTGGAAGCCTTTTTGGCCTTTTACAACACTGAATTCAACACGTTGGCCATCACGAAGTGAACGGTGACCGTCACCTTGGATTGCACGGAAATGAACGAATACGTCATCACCACCATTGCGTTGAATAAAGCCGAAGCCTTTAGTATCGTTAAACCACTTAACTACGCCTTGTTCGCGAGCAGCTGTCATAAGTTAATCCTCGTTGTACCGAAAAGAAGGACCACCCGGTGTTGCAAACAGCAGAGCAAACAAGTTTGAAAATATTATTTTTAAGCTTGTAATCATTCTGTAAAACTATTAACAAAATCCCGGTTACATCCATTTATTTGCAGGATGAAAAACAATCAATTTGTTTATCTAAAATCCCACTAACTCATCGAGCTTAACATGGGTTTATAACAATTAATAGCCTTTTTTTAGGTTTGTTCTAATTGATTTCGCTATTTTTTTCAGAAATTTGCATAAGGTTTTTTTAATTATTATTTCGTTTATATTTTTTTAAAAAAGTTGGGATTTGGCATCCTATTTGCTAATATTTAGACCCCTTTTAAAGTCGAATGAATATTACGGAAATGATTGACAACGCAGATCAGATTCGCACCGTCGATGCCATGGGTAAACCCTGTCCTATGCCGCTATTGATGTTAAAACGTGCCCTGAAAAGCCATCCCGGCGAAACCTTTCTGCTGAAATCATCAGATCCACACAGCCAGATTGATGTTTCGCGTTACTGTGAGTTAAATCAGCTGAAGTATGATATGCAACAAATTTCCGACGTGGAGTTTCACTACATAATTGAATCTTAAAAATTTTCAATTAAACTATTTATCTCCACATTCGTATAAAAGTTTACATATCTCTACCCAAATATCCATCATTTGACTGGAGATTGGATTAACATAAATCTTAGATTTGGGAATGATCCCGTTATTCCTCAAGGAGAACACATGAGTGACAGCAGCAATCAATTGATGCCCCTGTCATTATCGGCGCCAGGTGTCAATCTCGGTGCTTATATTAGTACTGTCAATCAGATTCCTATTTTAACTGCCGAACAAGAAAAAGAGTTGGCAGACCGATATTTCTATGACCAGGATCTGGACGCAGCAAAAATGCTGGTGATGTCCCACCTGCGTTTTGTAGTCCATATTGCACGTAGTTATGCAGGTTATGGCCTGCCTCAAGGTGACCTGATTCAGGAAGGTAACCTTGGCTTAATGAAAGCAGTTAAACGCTTTGACCCGAATATGGGTGTTCGTCTTGTTTCCTTTGCCGTGCACTGGATTAAGGCTGAAATCCACGAATATGTAATCCGTAACTGGCGTATTGTCAAAATTGCGACAACTAAAGCCCAGCGCAAACTGTTCTTTAACCTGCGTAGTCTGAAAAAGTCATCTAAAAAGCTGACCTTAGATGAAGCTCGATCAATTGCCAATGACCTGAATGTGACCCCCGAACAGGTTCTGGAAATGGAAGGTCGATTGACTGCCTATGATGCAGCATTTGAAGCTTCAGGTGATGATGACGATGAAGGTTCAGGTCATGTCGCTCCAGCGCTGTATTTGGAAGATAACCGTTATGATCCGGCACGTCTGATTGAAAATGAAGACTATGAAGAACAAAGTACAGCTGCCCTGCACGATGCCATGGAACAACTAGATGACCGTTCACGTAACATCTTGCAGCGTCGCTGGCTGGATGATGAAAAATCTACCCTGCATGAGCTTGCCGCAGAATATAATGTTTCTGCAGAACGTATTCGTCAGCTTGAAAAGAATGCAATGGAAAAAATTAAAGTTGCGATGTCTTCCAACTAGATTTCATGTCCTGTATATAGAAAAGCCTTCAGATTTGAAGGCTTTTTTTGTCTTTCAATACGGTGTTTCAGTCTGTGCTTTTATGCTAAGGTTAAGCGCAAAATTTACAGGAAGATCAGTTCAGATGTGGATTGCAATTTCAGCGATTAATCTGGCCCTTGCAGTAATGCTGGGTGCTTTTGGTGCGCATGGCTTGAAAGCACGTGCAACTGAAGCACAGCTTGGCTGGTGGCAGACTGCAACCGATTACTTTTTCTATCATGCGCTCGGCTTGTTGCTGTTAGGCATTCTGGCAAAAGTAATTCCACAATTGCCGATTAAACCAAGTTTTATTTTGATTCAATTGGGCATTTTACTGTTCAGTGGTTCACTTTATATTATGGCACTTGGTTTACCGCGTGGTTTGGGTGCAATTACCCCGATCGGAGGCGCACTGATGATTGCAGGCTGGCTGACCCTGGCCTGGAATGCATTTAAATATATCAAGTAAGAACTGATCAAATTCAGAGGGTGCCAAAATGAACATCTATATCAATGGCGAACAACAACAGACTGACTGCACCACCTTAATGGAACTGGTTCAGCACCTTGCGATTGAAGGTAAGCGCTATGCCGTTGAAGTCAATGAAATGATCGTTCCCAAAAGTAGACTGGCAGCAACGCCAATCTGTGAGGCAGACAAAATCGAAATTATTCACGCTGTCGGTGGCGGCTAAGGTTCGGAAATACTATGCAAGATTTACTTCAAATTGGCTCACGCCAGTTCCAGTCACGTCTGTTGGTTGGTACAGGAAAATATAAAGACTTACAGGAAACAGATCAGGCAATTCAGGCGAGTGGTGCTGAAATTGTTACGGTTGCAATCCGTCGTGTGAATATCGGCCAGCATCCAGACCAGCCGAATCTACTATCCGTGATTCCACCCGAAAAATATACCATTCTGCCTAACACCGCTGGCTGTTTTGATGCTAACAGTGCTATACGCACCTGTATGCTGGCACGTGAACTGTTGGATGGTCATAACCTGGTAAAACTGGAAGTTCTGGGTGATGAAAAAACCTTATATCCAAATATCACTGAAACTTTAAAAGCAGCACGCACCCTGATTGATGATGGTTTTGAAATTATGGTGTATACATCAGACGATCCAATCGTGGCGCAGGAGCTGGAAAGCATGGGTTGTGTTGCGATCATGCCTTTAGGAAGTCTGATCGGCTCAGGTCTGGGAATTCTGAATCCTCATACCATTTCTATCATTAAGGAAAATGCCAAAGTGCCTGTACTGGTCGATGCAGGTGTCGGCACAGCCAGTGATGCAGCCATTGCGATGGAACTCGGTTGTGATGGCGTATTGATGAATACAGCCATTGCAGCAGCACAAAATCCAGTCTTAATGGCATCTGCTATGCGTAAAGCAGTAGAAGCTGGTCGTGAAGCATTCTTAGCGGGTCGCATGCCACGTAAGCGTATGGCCAATGCCAGCTCACCTGAGACAGGTTATTTCTTTAAATAAATTCGTTAATAAGAAAATTAAGTGCAAAAATAAAGGACTCAATCGAGTCCTTTATTGATTTGCTGCGGTGTATTAAGGAATCAATCCTTCATCACGCATAGCAATCTGTACTGACTGACGCTCTGCGACCTTATTACGAATGTGAATGATATTTTTATAAGGTGTCAAATCGTGTTCGATATGATTTGACCAGTTAGTAAGTACAAACAGATAAGCATCTGCTGGTCCAAAGTTATCATCCACCAGGTAATCATTGTCTGATTCACCAATGGCTTTATCAATGTAACTTAATAAGCGGTCAATTTCTGCATACGCCTTTTTCTTGGCTTCCTCATCCATTGGCGCACCAAAGAACACAGCATATGCATCATGCAGTTCTGAGTTCAGATAACCTAACCATTCCAGGACTTTGGCACGTCCCATACCTGATGGTGGAATTAAATCTTGTTTTGGATCGTGTTGTGCCAGAAATGGAAGAATCGCAACGTTCTCAGTCAGAATCAGGCCCGGGTTAATTTCCAGTGCAGGAACATAGCCTTTTGGATTGATCTCGTAATAATCTGTGCCTTTCTCAGTTTTATGTGTTTTTAAATCAACACGTTCCAAATCAAAATCAACATTAATTTCATTTAAAATAATATGTGCTGCCAACGAGCATGCACCAGGTGCATAGTAAAGCTTCATTTCTGATCCTTGTTATCTACTTCTCAATGTTTTAAATCGCTTCTAACAAACTTTCAAGTGATCAAACCTGTAAATTGCAAAAAAGCGTAACTGCCGCCAAAAGACATTTACTTCTTCAATATTGAGTATATTCCAGACATTTTCAAGTCATTCTTGTGTGGATTTTTATACCAGGACGATTAAGATACGCGGGGTTAAAAGTGAAATGATGAAATTCTGTGATAAGTCTGAAAAAAGAAGAATGGTTTTCCAATATCCGCACTGATGTTCTGGCTGGCCTGGTGGTCGGATTAGCCCTCATTCCAGAATCGATTGCGTTTTCTGCCATTGCTGGCGTCGATCCCCAAGTTGGTCTGTACGCATCTTTCTGTATCGCGGTATCTATTGCTTTCTTCGGTGGTCGCCCAGCAATGATCTCGGCAGCAACTGGTGCGATGGCGCTCCTTATGATTACTTTGGTCAAGGAGCATGGTCTGCAATACTTACTGGCTGCCACTGTATTAACCGGGATTATTCAGGTAATTGCCGGTTCATTTAAAGTTGCCAAATTGATGCGCTTTGTTTCGCAATCAGTGGTCTATGGCTTCTTGAATGCCTTGGCGATTCTGATTTTTGTTGCGCAAATCCCGGAAATGCAAAAAATGGATGCGACCGGTTATCTGTTTGTTGCGATCAGTTTGGCAATTATCTATTTATTTCCTTATCTTCCGAAAATTGGTAAAGCCATCCCTTCTCCACTGATCTGTATTATCGTCCTCAGCGGACTGACTCTTTTCCTCGGATCAGATATGCGTACCGTGAGTGACTTAGGGCATTTTCCAGATACCTTACCAGTTTTCTTGATTCCAGAAATTCCGCTGAATTTCGAAACACTACAAATTATTTTTCCTTATTCAGCGACTTTGGCCACTGTCGGTTTACTTGAGACCATGATGACCACCACTGTAGTCGATGAAGTCACCGATTCTGAAAGTGACCGCCATCAGGAATGCCGTGGTCAGGGTATGGCCAATATCGTCAGCGGTTTTATGGGTGGAATGGCCGGTTGTGCTATGATTGGACAGTCGATTATCAATGTCTCTTCTGGTGCACGTACCCGTCTGTCTACGCTTGTGGCAGGCATCTTCTTACTTTGCCTGGTGGTATTTCTGAAAGATTGGCTGGCTTATATTCCGATGGCAGCACTGGTAGCCATTATGATCATGGTATCATTTACCACCTTCCAGTGGGGTGCTATCAAGCAGTTTAACAAGCATCCGCTTGCTTTTAATGTGGTGATGATTACTGTTGTGCTGGTAGTTTTGGTGACCCACAACCTGGCATTAGGCGTGTTAATCGGCGTGGTATTGTCTGCCCTGTTCTTTATCAACAAACTGGAAAATACGGTTCACGTATATACTCATTTGCTAGATGAACGTTCTCGTCGTTATGTGATTTCCGGGCAGATCTTTTTTAGCAGTTCAGACCGTTTCTATCAGTTCTTTGACTTTAAGGAAAACCTGGCAGTTGTTGAACTAGATCTGACCCATGCCCATATTTGGGATGTCACTTCTGTGAATATGTTTAATAACGTCGTACAGAAATTTAAAGCACAAGGAATTGATGTTCAGGTGACTGGACTGAATGAAGCCAGCAGTACTTTGGTCGACCGTTATCAAACCTGATCATCATTCATATGATTTAAAAGGGCCAATTGGTCCTTTTATTTTTCTGAGGAATAAGCTCAATGCCAGTTTTTAGTAGTGAATTCCTGAGAAAAGTTTGACTTGCTCCGCTCAGGACTTAAAATACCGCATTCTGAATTTTTAGATTTGCCAAAGTTATGTCGAACGATCAATTAGACCAGCAAGTCGTGGAGCTGGACAATTTAAGCGAGCACCGTGAAATTGTGACGTTTATGCGCCGCTCAGCGCCATTAAATACCTCTCAACGTACTGCGCTTGAACAATATGGTCACTTAATTTTGGAATATCCAGTGGGTGATTTGCGTCAGCATTTTGAGCACCCTGAACGTCCACTGACTGTAGAAATCGGTTTCGGTATGGGCCGTTCACTGGTATTGATGGCCAAAGCCAATCCTGAACGTAATTTTGTCGGTATTGAAGTGCACGTACCCGGCATCGCACAATGTGTATATGAAGCAGGTATGGAAGGCTTAACCAACTTGCGTGTCCTGGATGCCGATGCAATTCAAGTCCTGCGTGAAATGCCGGATAACAGTATCAACACGGTGCAGTTGTACTTCCCTGATCCATGGCAGAAAAAACGTCACTTCAAACGCCGTTTCGTATCACACGACCGTATGCCATTGGTTGAACAAAAGTTAGAGATTGGCGGTACATTCCACGCTGCGACTGACTGGGAACCGTATGCTGAATGGATGCTGGAAGTGCTTGAAGAGCGTCCACGTTTGGAAAACCTGGCAGGTAAAGGCAACAGTTACCCTCGTCCTGACTGGCGTCCTCAAACCAAATTCGAGCGTCGTGGTATTGAAGCCGGCCATAAGATTAATGACTTTATCTTTAAGAAAATCTCTTAATCCAAGATGAATCCCCAAAAAGCGCTGATGATTCAGCGCTTTTTTTATAAAAAGAATTTATCTTTGAATTAATGAATGATCGCGATCAGAATACCTAAAATCAATTTTAGAAAGAAAAACAGATGTTCATCTTTATACCTGGCAATTTTCCTAGGCATCATTCACTTTAACGTAAGAAGATACGATAAATTAGTTTCAAAATCGAACTGCCATACGGTGGATAAATCAGCTTCATCAAACTGAATTTTGGACGGCTAAATACCGACTTAGCATGACTAAAGGTCTTAAAGCCTTCATGTCCGTGATAATGCCCCATTCCAGATGGGCCAATCCCACCAAAGGGCATATCCTCCATACCAGCCGTCATTAAAGTTTCATTAAGACAGACCCCGCCACTGTGTGTCGTATGCAGGACTTTTTGTTGCTCAGCTTTGTTATAACCAAAGTAATACAGTGCCAATGGCCGGTCATGCTGGTTGATGTAGTTAATTACTTCATCCATCTGCTCATAGCCAATGACGGGCAGAAGTGGACCAAAGATTTCATTCTGCATGATCAGCATATTGTCATGGACATTGGTCAAGACCAGGTGCGGCAAACGGCGCCCATCTACCCCCTGTTCAATCTGATGCAACTGTGCACCTTTGGCCTGAGCATCCTCAATATATTGCTGTAATCGAGCAAGCTGCCGGTCATTGATGATGGTTGTATAATCCGGATTGCTTAAAATACTATTTGGATAAAATTGTCGAATAGCATCGAAGTAAGCTTCAATAAAAGCTTGGATTTGTGACTGATGCACAAATGCATAATCTGGTGCTACACAGGTCTGCCCGGCATTCATGGTTTTGCCAAAAGCTAGACGGCGTGCGCTTTCCTGTAAATCTGCATCCTTCGCAACGATAACAGGTGACTTACCACCAAGCTCCAGTGTGACTGGGGTCAGATTCTCCGCCGCCGCATACATCACATGACGTGCAATTGAAGTCGCGCCAGTAAAGAGCAAATGATCAAATGGCAAAGTAGTAAATTGCTGTGCGACTTGTGCATCCCCCGTAACTACAGCAATCTGGTCAGCAGAGAAATAACGGGCAATCAGCTGTTGAAACAGACTGGAAAATTCCGGGGTATATTCACTCATTTTCAGCATGACCCGGTTACCCGCAGCCAAGGCCTGGCCCAAAGGACCTATGGCGAGGAAAAGCGGATAATTCCACGGCACCACAATACCAACCACGCCTACCGGCTGATACATCACATAACCTGTAGCTGGCTGAAACAGAATACCAACCTGACGTTTACTCGGCTTCATCCATTTTTCAGATGTTTCAAGCTGTGTTTCAGTCCATTTAAACTGGTCAGCACTTCAAACAGCTTGGTTTCGTCAAGACTCCGGTTCGAGAAATCCCGACTAATAGCAGCTGCCATTTCATGCTGATGCTCCACCACCATTTGGTATAATGTTTTAAGTCGCTGTTGACGCTGCTCATAGTCTGGATATGCTGCTTGCAAACATGCCTGACGCTGTTGCTGGAAAATATCCTGCATGTATTTGGCACTATCCAGATTTGCACCTTGTTCCCATGACGTCATATACGGTCCCTATTTATTCTGTAAAAAGAAATTCTCATATTTTTAAGCAACTTTCGATGTTTGTTGTCTTGCCCGGATCAGATCCACAGCTTTTTCTGCAATCATAATTGTTGGTGCATTAGTATTGCCATTCACGACCGATGGCATGACTGAAGCATCAATCACCCGCAGATTTTGAATGCCATAGACACATAATTCAGGATCAACTACAGACATATCATCAACGCCCATCTTGCAACTACCAACTGGGTGATACACCGTATCTACCCGATTGCGCAGAATTTCCCGAATATCCTCATCATTTTTTACATGCGCAGTAAATAAATCCTGTTTATACAGACTGGAAAGCGATGATGACTGCATCAATTTTTGTGTCAGTTTAAAACTTTGGACCAGATCATCCAAATCGCGCTCATCGTTCAAGAAATTTGGATCAATCAATAGCGGATCATGAATGTTTGGCCCGCTCAGTTTAATTGAACCACGGCTGCGTGGATTTAATAAACAGACATGACAGGAAATGCCGTGGCTTCTGCGGAATTTACATGCATGATCATCCACTAACGCCACCACGAAATGCAATTGCAGATTGGAAATTTTCAGTGCTGGCGAGCTTTTAATGAATCCTCCACATTCAGCAAAATTAGACGCAATCATGCCGCGGCGTTCACTGCGATATCGCCCAATTTGCTTAATTTGCTTAAACATATCCAATGAACCTGACATGGATATCCCGAAGGTTCCGGCAAATTCCTTGAAGCTATAGCCGAAAATAAAATCGGGGTGATCATGAAAATTCTTTCCAACCCCTGGCAAGTGGTGCTTGAGCTCGATACCGTGTTGTTTCAGTTCTTCAGCATCACCAATCCCGGATAGCATCAATAGGTGTGGAGATTGCATGGCACCGGCCGAGAGCAACACTTCCTGTCGCGCTCGTAACGTTTTTAATTGACCCGCATGTTGCCTGCACCCCAACTACCGCTTTTTGTTCGATTATAATTTTATGCGTGGTGGCTTTAGTCCATATGGTCAAATTCGGACGATTCAAATGTGGAAACAGATAAGCTCGAGCTGCGCTACAGCGCTCACCATTATCATGAGTCACCTGATAAATCCCTAAGCCTTCCTGCTCTGCACCATTAAAATCATCCAGCACTGGATAGCCCTGCTCACGTGCTGCCTGTAAATATCGTTCATGGAAAATACTATCTGTTTGCACATCAGATACATGCAAAGGGCCTGCATTACCATGATATTCATTCTGAATGCGATGGTTATTCTCAGATCGGATAAAATATGGCAGTACTTCATCATAAGATCAGCCAGTACAGCCTTGTGCTGCCCAATCATCATAATCGGCACGATTGCCACGGATATAAATCATGGCATTAATTGCTAAGGAACCCCCCAGACATTTACCACGTGGCTGATAACCTTTACGTCCATTCAATCCTTTTTGTGGAACGGTTTCAAAAGCCCAGTTGTTAATTTTGGTTGGTAAACTCATGACACAGGCTGCCGGAATATTTACTGTCCAGGCATTGCCATGCCCACCTGCTTCCAAAAGACAGACAGAAATATTGGGATCTTCACTGAGACGGCTGGCCAGTACGCATCCTGCGCTCCCTCCACCAATAATGATGTAGTCAAATTCCTGTTGCATTGTTATTATTCCATTTTCATTATTATCTTCTCAACTTAAGATATTTTCTGAAAATAGAACAATCGATATTCAGAATTAAACTCGATGCTTGATCGAGATATCTGCATGCAATTCAGATACCTATATATTTTCCAGGTTTAGGAGATTTGATGGCATTGCAGGATTTGCTGACTCATCAAGGCATATACTTCTGCCAAATCACTACGTTGTGACTGTTCCAGCATGGATTGATGCATATTCAGAATATTCTCATCTCCTCGCATGGCGGGACCTGTCTGCATCTGGCGTGGATCATTCTGTGTCGCTTTATTTGCTGTTTCCAGAATTAATGGATAAAGCAGACTAAAATCCACTTGCTGTGCATCGACTACCTGTTTGGCCATGTCATAACAGTAGTTACTAAAATTACATGCAAAGACTGCAGCTAAATGCAGACTTAGGCGTTGCTCTGAACTATACGAATAGACTCTACCGCTTAGGCTATTTGCTAAATTTTGAAGGATATTTTGGTCTTCTTGATCATGTGCTTCGATAAATAAAGGTGTATTTTCCCAGTTAATCTCACGTTCCAGACTAAAAGTTTGTAATGGATAGAACACACCAGCACGTGTATGGATTTGTTTCAACACATCTAAATGAGTACTGCCGGAAGTATGTACGATCAGGTTATTCGGTAAATATGGATGAATCTGTTCAATAACCATGGCAATTGACTGGTCACTAACCGCAATAATGACCAGATCCACACGATTATCCAGTTGCTCAGGCTTTTCAATTGCCTGTGCCTGGAATTGGTCTGCCAGTTGCTGGGCCTTTTCCAAGGTCCGGCTATAAATCTGCACAATCTCATGCTGTACTGACAATACATGAGCAAGATGATAAGCCACTCGCCCTGCCCCAATGATAGTAATCCGCATTTACTCATATTCCTGAACAATTGCGCACAGCATGCCAATAAAAAAAGGACGAAGCAATTTGTCCTTTTCATTTTGATCAATCTAGTTAAATAGGTTATTTAAATAAAGCGTTCTTTAGTCTTGAATTTACACCTTCTGTTTTACACCTTGGTCATCGACCGCACGTACAGTCCCAGTGTTGGTATTCATGACTTCAAAGGCAATACGACGGTTTTTATAACGGTCTACATCTTTAGCATTTGATGCATTGGGTTGAGCCGGCCCCATGCCTATTGCATTCAACTGGGCAGGATCGACCCCCTGTTTCACCAGATAGTTAACAATCGCCTGAGCACGCTGTAAAGACAGTTGTGTATTTAATTCATCATCACCTTGAGCATCTGTATGACCAATCACTTGCAAATGAACTTGTGGCGCACGTTTCATTAAAGCTGCTGTCTGATCCAGAATCGACTGATTGATGGTCGGGATTTCAGTTGAACCTGGAGCAAAGTTAATTGCTTGCAGATTTAAAGCTGTTGCAACATCTAAAGCCCGGATTTGTTCTATAGGCATACTTGCCAAGACTTTTTCAGCTTCATTGCTCGGCGTATTAATCGCCTTTGCAGTACTAATAGGTTTTTGGGTAATGACCGTCATATTTTTTGCCAGCTGGCGAATTTCACCTGCGATACGTTCAGCATCGGCTGAATTCCCGGCTTGTACAGAAACCTGTTTTCCTTCCCAATGCAAGCTGACATTTGGCACACCCTGCATTGCTTTTAATACAGATGGAATCGTATCCTGATCGGTGAATTCAGAATGGTAATTATCATTATTTTCTGAACCGCAACCGATATTATAATTAAAAATCTGTTTGATCTCGTTTTGTAGAATTTCCATATACTGGGGATCATTAATCTGTACCTGACAGCTAGTAATCTGCCCCTCACTTCCAGTACTTAATTTTAGAAATGCAGTTTCAGTTGCGACTGCTTTAGATGCATTTTGCATATCCCGGATATCATCTGGATCATCATCACGTGTACAGCCTCGGAAGAAGAACATAATTAAAGCAGCCACGATAATAAAGGCAATGATCGGAATTAAAAAACGTGATCTTCTTTCTTTTTGAATCGCCGGTTCAACAGGTTCAGGATCAATTCCCGGTACAGGTGTTGGATGATGGCCAACCAGTGGCGATGCACCTATAACAAGTAACAGCTGTGATGCCCAGGTCGGCAACGCTTTTTGAATTGAATCATTATTGGTTTCAATTACATAATTAATTGCATCAGGATTAGATGCATCGGCTTCTGTTTTTAGATACTCAATGGTTGGTTTAATCGAACGATTTAAGGTCTGTTCAAGCTGCTCTTGTGGCACACTATCGGACAGGCTGGCCAGATGCTCGAGCAGACGTTGTTTGATTTCAGGTTTTTCTGTGAACAATTCACTGATCTTTGGATTTAATTGCTGACTCAGAGTTTCTGCCTGTTCCGGATGCACACGCAATATGCTCAGGAAAATAGGATAAAATTGCGCTAGCGCCTGCTCTTTGGCAGCAACATATTCTGTTTCGCCTTGCAGCACCGTCGGAGTAACATGATATTTTAATCGTTGAATCAGGTCGTCATTCATAAAGTCACCATTCTTTTGATTTTTTAATGATTAATATTTATTCAGTTTAAAACCCGATCTTTTTAGAAAATGTAAATAGTTGTATGAAAATCATAACATTTCAATAGTGCTAGTTAATGATATGTTTACCAAAATAAAAAAAGCCAGCCGAAGCTGACTTTAATAAAAACAATCAGGAACTGATTTATGCTGGCACAAAGCTTTGTAAAACTTTTCCTTTAACCTTTTGATTGATCAATGGTGTATTTTTACCTTGTGACACAATGCTCTCTTTCGTCAAAGTCCATTCCATTTCAGGATCAAGCAGTACCCAACCTGCCTCATTCATCCAGCGCTCTTGCATTTTAGCGACCTTGGCAGGTGCAATCGTCACTTTCTCTACCCATTCCAATGGACTAAACAGACCTTCTTTGATCAGTTGCAAGCCAAATGGAAGGAAGGTATCAAATGCAGTAAAGCCAGGCTGAGTTTCTGCAAACGGCGCCATTTTTGCAGAGCTGCTGAGTGGTTCGTGATGGGTACAGATCGCATCAATCACTCCAGATTTCACGCCTTGACGCAGTAACTCTTTATCTGATTCAGAACGTAATGGTGGACGAACATGAGCCAGTGAGTTAAAGCCGTCAATCAGTGCATCAGTTAAATGTAACTGATGCATCGCCACATCACATGTTACTGGGAGACCTTTTTCTTTGGCAATGCGGATCAGCTCAACCGAAGCACCACAAGATAACAAACCAAAGTGTGCATGCACTTTAGTCGCTTCAATCATCAGCAGATATTTAGCAATCGCGACAGTCTCTGCCAGTGCAGGAATCATTGGTAAACCTTGACGTGATGCAATAAAACCCTCATGCACACAGCCGTCTTTGGCAATTTGCGGTTCTTCGGCATAGAACACTACAGTCAGGTTAAGACCTGCTGCATATTCTAGGGTACGCAGGACCACATCATCATTGGCAAACGGCGCGCTAGCATTGGATACAGCACTACAACCACCTTTTTTCAGACCCGCCATATTTGCGGGCTGTTGTCCATTTAAACCTTGTGTCTGCGCACCAATCACTTCCAGATAGATGCCGCCATCCAGCATGGCTTTTTCAACCAGACCATGAATCAAGGCACCATTGTCCTGCACGATTGGCTTTGAATCTGGTGGTGTAAACACATGCAGAATACCGTTTTCACGTGCTGCCTTGCCTTCAGATTTCAAGGTACCATGCTGTTGCTGACCTGGCTCACGTAAACGTGCACACAGATCGACCATAGTAGGCATCAGCCATTTACCTTGACCATTAATCGTTTCTGACACGTTTGCAGTTTCGGCAATACGTTTACCATTTTGCAGATAAACTGTTTCGACTGAATCAGTGTTTGCAATTGGGTCTAGAACTCGAACATTCTCAATTTTAACAATAGACATGACTTATTCCTTATACCGCAATCGCTTCAATCAAACCTTGTTCCTGGAGCTGGCCCTGCATTGAAAGTGCCAACACCGCCATACGTACTGCAATCCCGTTGGTCACCTGATTCAGAATCACTGACTGTGGACCATCTGCGATACTGGAATCAATCTCTACACCACGGTTCATTGGACCCGGATGCATCACGATACAATCGGGTTTCGCCATGGCCAGACGTTCTTTGTTTAGACCGTACATTTTGTAGAATTCAGCCTGTGAAGATAGCGCCGGTGAATCAATCCGCTCGTTCTGAATACGTAAGGTAATGATCACGTCGCAGTCTTTGATGCCGTCTTCCATATTATTGAACAAACGAACTTCTGGACCGTAATCATCGAAGCCATAAGGAAGTAAAGTATTGGGTGCAATAACACGAATATCTTTACAGCCCAAGGTTTGCAAAGCTGCGACATCCGAACGCGCTACACGTGAGTGCTTGATATCACCGATAATCGCAATTGAAATATCTTCAAAATTCTTTTTGGTCTCACGGCGAATCGTGAGCATATCTAACATGGCTTGGGTTGGATGGGCATGACGGCCATCCCCCGCATTAATGATAGCCAGATTCGGACAAACATCTTTGGCAATAAAATGCGCTGCACCAGAAGATGAATGACGTACCACGAAAATGTCCGCTGCCATTGCTTCAAGGTTCCACAAGGTATCACGCAGCGTTTCACCTTTAGAGGTACTTGAACGTGCGATATCAATATTAAGAACGTTAGCAGAAAGGCGCTTTGCAGCTGCTTCAAAAGTGGTACGAGTACGGGTAGAGTTTTCGAAGAAGAGGTTCATTACCGTTCGCCCTTCGAGCAAATTATTGGTAATGAGCTGATTTTGGTCATTAAAAAAGGACGCCGCAGTGTCCAGTATTTTTGTAAGAGTTTCTTTAGAAAGACCTTCGATAGTCAAGAAGTGTTTTAGATTGCCTTCTTTATTGAGTTGAATCTGGCTCGGTGTATGCAATGCAGCCAAGTGCATGAGAGATTCCTTATACGTTAAGTCAACGTATTATACAGAGATTCACTTCTGTTCGCACTTGGGAAATCGGCTACTTGTACAAAAACCGACTTGATAATAAAAATTGATTTTGAAATTCCTATGTATTTTTTCAATAAGATAATTTAACCTTTTTCTCAGATTGCTGTTTTTGCATGCAAAAAATGAGTGCATCAGTCTGGACCATCTACACTCATAACCAGCTTAGCGCAATGCGCCAATATAACGATGGGCAACTTGAGCGCGATGAATATCTTCTTGTGTCGGTTCCACAACAATCAAGTCATCCTGAACATGCTGAGTTGTATCTGTTAGAGATTCATCCTGATCCATAGACAGATCGAAAACCTGTCTTAATTTTTCTACCAGTCGTGATAACTCCTCATCTTGAGTTGCTATAGCCAGCTCAATCACATGCTTTGCATAGTCTTTATTTTCAGACAGATAGATTGCATCAATTACACGACCGGAAACGCGTCTTAAACGCGCATAAATTAAAGTTGCAATTGAAAAGCTATCCCCATTTACCATTTTAAACTCCCAATTATTTTAAAAAATGAGACTGTAACCCCTCCCCAGTGGTTACAGTCTCATTTTGTATAAGGAGCAATTTCCATACCAATTTGATTCACTTATCATGTATTTAATATTTATTTCATTGTAGCGCACTTGTTCAGGTGAAATTTCAAAGCCAATCGAAACAATTTCAAAAGCTTTAAAAGGCAAAATACGGTAAACTGAGCGCAGTTTTTATTTATTCTTTTCCGGTCTCTCTATTTTATGAATACCTCTTCACGTTTAAGCAATTATTGGGTCACCTGTGCCGATGGTCTGGAAACCTTATTAGAAGAAGAAATCAAAGGTTTAGGTGTTCAGGATATTGAACGTTTCCCGGGGCGTCTGACCTTTAAAGGTACACTGGAAAATGCGTACCGCATCTGTATGTGGTCGCGTCTGGCTTCACGTGTCCTGATGCCAATCCACACACATGAAATTGAATTCTCCCATGATGCGCGTGATGTGGCTGAAGAGCTTTATGAAGGTGCAATCAGCTTTGACTGGTCACTAATTTTTGCACCACAAAGTACCTTCGCAATTCGTCTGCATGTCGAACGTGATATCAAGGTCAATACCCAGTTTGCGACTTTGCGTGCTAAAGATGGTGTCGTGGATTCCTTTATGGAAGCCGTGGGTAAACGTCCAAGTATTGATACCAAACAGCCAGAAATCACCATGTATATTCTGGCTGGTAAAAAAGCTCATACCTACTGCCTGGACCTTTCTGGTGATTCGCTGCATAAACGTGGCTATCGTCGCTTTATGACTGAAGCACCAATCAAGGAAAACCTGGCAGCAGCGATCCTGCAAAAAGGTGGCCTGAAAGACATCAACCCGGATATCGTGGTTGATCCTATGTGTGGTTCAGGTACCTTTATTATTGAATCTTTAATGATTCTGACTGATCGTGCACCAGGCCTGGTACGTCGTTTCGGCTTTAACGGCTGGAATGGTCATGATCATGAATTGTGGATGGGTATTAAAGCCGAAGCTGCTGAACGTCATAAAGCTGCGCTGGAAAATCCATTACCAAAATTTTATGCCTTCGATGCTGACTGGGAAGCGGTAAAAGCCACCAAGCAAAATATCATTGCGGCAGGTTTTGAATCAGCGCTTGACCAGATTATGATCGAAGAACGTACCTTAAATGACTGGCCTGATTTCCAGGCTGAAGGCAAGAAAGTATTCTTCGTGACCAACCCGCCTTATGGTGAACGTTTAGGTGACAAGGCTTCTAACCGTGCGTTGTACTTAGGTTTGTCTAATCTGCTGCAAAAAAATTTCCCGAATCAAAAAGCAGCAGTGATTGCCTCCCAAGTTGAACAGGCAGATGTCTTGGCGTTCAATGATCCGCAAATTCTACGCCTGATGAACGGTAAATTACCGATCTATATTCGTTTCGGTACAGTTAAACCGGCTGCAGTGGTACGTCCATTCCTGGAAAGCTGGCAGCCACAGCAATTCGAGCCAATCGAAGGTGCTATGGAATTTGCCAACCGTCTGACCAAGAATATGCAAACTCTGAAAAAATGGGCGGTGAAAGAAAATATTCACTGTCTACGTTTGTATGATGCAGACTTACCTGATTTTAATATCGCAGTAGACCTGTATGGTGAGCGTCTGCACGTTCAGGAATATGCCCCACCGAAAAAAATTGATCCTGAAAAAGCTAAAAAACGTTTTAACCTGGCTTTGCAGGCGATTCGTGCTGTGACGGGTTTAGGTCGTGATGCGATCTTTATCAAGACCCGTGCTCGTCAGGAAGGCAAAAACCAGTACACCAAACAAAGCACGGCGTCTAAACGTTTTATCGTGCAGGAAGGTCAGGCCAAGATTCTGGTCAACCTGACCGATTATCTGGATACGGGCCTGTTCCTGGATCACCGTCAGATGCGTTTACGCATTGCCCGTGAAGCTAAAGGCAAGCATTTCCTGAATCTGTATAGCTATACCTCTACGGCAAGTTTACATGCAGCACTGGGTGGTGCAGCCAGTACGACGAGCGTGGATTTGTCCAATACCTATTTGAACTGGTCGAAAGAAAACTTTGTATTAAATGGTTTAACCGTTGACCATGCAGATGAACAACATCAATTCTTCGCAAGTGACTGTTTTGAGTGGCTGAAAGAAGGTCATGAGCAATATGAACTAATCTTTATCGATCCACCAACATTCTCTAACTCGAAGAAATTCTACGGTACTTTTGACGTACAACGTGACCATTTGTCTTTGATTAAACGTGCCATGAACCGTTTAACCACTGAAGGTACACTCTACTTCTCAAATAATTATCGTGGCTTTGAAATGGATGCAGAAATCTTGGCATTCTTTGATGTGGAAGAAATCACCCATGAAACCATCGGCCCTGATTTCAAGCGTAATCAGAAGATTCACCGTGCATGGAAAATCACTCATCCAAAAATGTAATTTGATAATGAATTAATTTCTTTCATCAGGATTTACACCCTCTTTCTTTTTCTCGCAGATGGAGAAATGAAAAGTAGTGCGATGAAAGCAGTAAGTACCATAAAGAAAAACCCAGCCTAGGCTGGGTTTTTCTTTTCCGATCAGTTTAGATTAGTTGAGCTTCATTTTCTCGAAGACCAGTTCACCATTTTCAGCGCTAACCACAATGGTATCGCCCGGATTGAATTTTCCTTCAAGAATGTTTTGCGCCAGGCCATTTTCTATACGTTGCTGAATCGCACGTTTCAATGGACGCGCACCATATAGAGGATCAAAGCCTACATCGATCAACTGGTCAAAAGCACTGTCTTCCACGGATAAGCGCAAGTCGCGCTCTGCCAGACGTTGACGTAAACGGTTCAACTGGATATCAGCAATACCACGAATCTGGGCTTTTTCCAGTGAATGGAACACCACAATCTCATCGATACGATTAATGAATTCAGGACGGAAGTGTTCCGACACTGCATTCATCACTACACTACGTACCTCATCTCGGGTTGCACCACCACCCAGTTCACGCACATCACTTGAACCCAAGTTAGAAGTCATCACGATCACGGTATTTTTAAAGTCCACCACACGGCCTTGTGAATCCGTTAAGCGGCCATCATCCAGTACTTGCAGCAAGATGTTAAATACATCCGGATGCGCTTTCTCAACTTCATCAAACAGCACCACGCTATAGGGTTTACGACGTACCGCTTCAGTTAGCACACCCCCTTCTTCATAACCGACATAGCCCGGAGGCGCACCAACCAGACGGCTGACAGAATGTTTTTCCATAAATTCCGACATATCGATACGGATCATTGCATCATCACTGTCAAACAGGAAGTTCGCCAAAGCTTTGGTCAACTCAGTCTTACCCACCCCGGTTGGACCCAAGAACAGGAATGAACCACTTGGACGGTTTGGATCAGACAATCCGGCACGAGAACGACGGACTGCATTCGACACTGCCACGACAGCTTCTTCCTGACCGACGACACGTTTATGCAGGAATTCTTCCATATGTAGCAGTTTGTCACGCTCACCTTGCAGCATTTTTGCCACTGGAATACCAGTTGCAGCACTGACCACTTCAGCAATCTCATTGTCAGTGACTTTGTCACGCAATAGTTTTGGTGCTTCACTTTCTTCAGCTGCTTCAATACGTTCCAGTTGCTTCTGTAACTCAGGAATCACGCCATACTGATAACGTGCCGCTTCTGCCAGATCACCCTCACGCTGCGCTTTTTCTAGCGCAATACGGGCTTGATCCAGCTTCACCTGAATGTCTTTATTGCCTGCAACCAGCGCTTTGTCTGCACGCCAGATTTCTTCCAGTTCGCTATACTCTTTCTCAACTGTAGCAATCTGATCTTCCAGATATTTCACTTCAGACTTGGCACCGGAATCTTCATCTTTTTTCACCGCTTCCAGCTGCATTTTCAGCTGAATTAAACGGCGTTCAAGTTTATCCAAAGCTTCTGGCTTAGAGTCCAGCTCCATTTTGATACGAGATGCTGCTTCATCAATCAGGTCAATCGCTTTGTCTGGCAATTGACGGTCAGTGATGTAGCGATGTGACATTTTCGCCGCAGCGATAATCGCAGAATCCAGAATCTGTACACCATGGTGAGTCGCATAACGATCTTTCAGACCACGCAAAATTGCAATGGTATCTTCTACACTTGGTTCATCCACCAATACTTTTTGGAAACGACGTTCCAAAGCTGCATCTTTTTCGATGTACTGGCGGTATTCATCCAGGGTCGTTGCACCCACACAACGCAGCTCACCACGTGCCAATGCTGGTTTCAGCATATTACCGGCATCCATGGCACCATCGCCCTTACCTGCGCCCACCAAGGTATGCAGCTCGTCGATGAACAGAATAATTTCGCCTTCATGTTTGGCCAGGTCTTTCAGAACAGCTTTTAGACGTTCTTCAAATTCGCCACGGTATTTGGCACCAGCCAGCAATGAACCTAAATCCAGTGACAGAACGCGTTTACCTTTCAGACCTTCTGGAACTTCACCATTCACGATACGCTGTGCCAGACCTTCTACAATCGCAGTTTTACCGACACCAGGCTCACCGATCAGTACCGGGTTATTTTTGGTACGGCGTGACAAGACCTGAATGGTACGGCGAATTTCATCATCACGACCAATCACTGGATCCAGCTTGCCTTGTAATGCGCGTTCAGTCAGGTCAATGGTGTATTTATTTAAAGAGTCACGCTGATCTTCATGATTATTGCTCATGACTTTTTCATTGCCTCGAATTTGATGAATGACTTGTTTTAAGGTCTCGGCTTTAACACCTACTTCACTTAAAAGTAATTTGGTTTTGCCTGTTTCCGCTAATGCTAACAATACCCAGTCAGTAGAAAGGAATTCATCCCCTGCTTTTTGGGCAAAACTATCTGCCAGATGCAGAACTTTCGCTGCTTCAGGACTAAGGTTAATATCGCCGGTGGACTGGCTTAAAGTCGGTGCATTACTCAGCGCGGTTTGCAGTTTAGTCTGCAAATCACGTAAGTTCGCACCTGCCTGTTGCAGCAGACTGATATTGGATGATTCATCTAACAACGTTGCCAGAATGTGAATACCGTCGATAGAAGCATGGTCCTTACCCATTGCCAAGGATTGTGCATCTGAAAGGGTTTGCTGCAGGCGATTTGTAAATTTTTCAAAGCGCATTATTGTTCTTCCTCACAACAAATTTTTAACTTAATTCATATATGGGAGCACGCACATAAATTTCAAATAAATTTATATATATTTTTCAAAAACTTAAAATAAATATCAGGCAGTCTTTAATAATAATATTGGTATAGTCAAATCATATTTCAAGTGAACAAAGAAGAATTTTTATTCAGCCACAAACTTAATCATGTGAAATAAAAAAAGCCTTTATCAATAAAGGCTTTTCCGGAATAAATTATAAAAATTATGGTGCCGGATTCGGCTGCTGACGATGAATCGCTTCAATGCCTTTCAGTACTTGCTCAGACAGGTTGACTTCAAAAGCCTGAATATTTTCTTTTAGCTGATCCAGATTAGTTGCACCAATAATCGTGCTGGTTACAAAGAACTGCTGTTTAATAAATGCCAATGCCAATTGAGTCAGGGTCAGACCATGCTGCTCTGCCAGTTGTGCATATTGCTCCACTGCCCATTCACTTTCCGGATTGCTATAACGGCTAAAACGCGAGAATAAGGTGACACGAGCCTTGGCTGGACGTGCGCCATTGCGGAATTTACCCGTCAGATATCCGAATGCCAGTGGTGAATATGCTAGCAAGCCAACACCTTCGTATTTGGCAATTTCTGACATACCGATTTCATAAGTACGATTCAGCAGGTTATATGGATTCTGGACGCTGACAAATTTTGATAATCCCAGTTTCTCGGCCAGATGCAGGAACTTCATCGTCCCCCATGGGGTCTCATTCGACAGACCGATATAACGGATACGGCCATTTTTAATTTCATATTGCAAGGCGGTCAGGGTTTCTTCGAGATCCGTCACTGCACGGTCTTCGGCCGCTTCAGCATTGCCATAACCGAGTTTACCAAAGAAATTCGTTGGGCGTTGCGGCCAGTGCAACTGGTATAAGTCGATATAATCGGTTTGCAGACGTGACAATGACTGGTCTATGGCCGCTGAAATTTCATCTGCCCCAAAACGGGTCTGTCCATCACGGATATGACTACCACCTTGTGATGGACCAGCGATTTTGGATGCTAAAAACAGTTTGTCACGACCGCCACGTGATGCAATCCAGTTCCCGATAATGCGTTCTGTCGCACCTTGAGTTTCCAGTTTTGGCGGTACCGGGTACATTTCTGCGGTATCCCAGAAATACAGTCCTTGATCCAGTGCATAATCGAGCTGCTCAAAAGCTTCTTCCTGGGTATTTTGTTCACCAAAGGTCATGGTGCCTAAACAGATTTCTGGAAGTAAAATGCCGGTATCTGCTAGTGGTTTGAATTGCATGAATAATTCCCTGTCTATTCTAGGTTTGACTTATCATAATAAAGTACACCTAGAGTATAGAAGGAAAGCGACGGGCTGAAATCATCTTTTCTAAGAAGTTTGTTCTTATTTGTGATGTTGGATTTTCCGCAGCTATAAAAAAAGCAAACCCGAAGGTTTGCCCTTTTCTCAAAATTGCAGCTTATTCTTCTGAATCATCTTCAGTCGGTACTTCGTTCTGTTCAAGTGAGGCATCAAAGATCAGAATTGCTTTACCATCTGTTTCGATCATGCCTTGCTCTTCAAGGGTTTTCAGTACGCGACCGACCATTTCACGAGAACAACCTACAATACGGCCAATTTCCTGACGGGTAATACGGATCTGACGGCCATTTGGTAAGATCATCGCTTCAGGCTGAGCTGAAAGATCAATCAGACAACGTGCGATACGACCAGAAACATCAATAAATGCCAGGTCAGTTACTTTACGTGTCGTATTCTTCAGACGGCGAACCAGTTGGGCAAAGACCGCATAACTCAAGTCAGGATATTGTTTGCTCAGTTCATGGAAGTTTTCGTAGCTAATCTCTGCAATTTCACAAACGTCACGCGTACGCACTTCTGCAGTACGTTGTGGATTTGCTTCGAATAAGCCCATTTCCCCAAAAAAGTCACCCGCGTTCAAATATGCCACGACAATTTCACGCTCATCATCTTCACGAAGAATGATCGATACAGACCCCTTCAGAATCAAATATAAAGATTTAGATTCTGTTCCTGCATCAACGATCGTTGTACGTTTTGGGTAACGGTTGATATATGCACGTTTTAATAATGCCTTCACGGATTCTGGCAATTGTCCCGGAGAAAGTGCATCTGTGCTTAATTGTGAAAAGTTTGAAGTCATGCTAGCAGTTCCAAATAAGGATAATTTTTAGATCGCACAAGACCTAATGTGAACTTGTCACACAGTGGGAATGAAATTCCTTATCAACCCAATTTATGTTAGTGTACAGTTACTTCGTAAATTTATAGCTTTTTTTAGGTAGTTGCAATGCAAACAAGCGTTCATTGGTTAGAGAATGTTGCTTTTGAAGCAAAAACGCAAAGTGGTCACAGTATCGTCATGGACGGATCGCCAGAATACGGTGGTGAGAACCGTGGTCCTCGCCCAATGGAACTTCTATTAACCGGTTTGGGTGGTTGTGCTTCGTTTGATATTGTCACCATTTTAAAGAAAGCGCGTCAGGACATTACTGATGTTCGCTGTGAGCTCAATGCAGAACGTGCCGACGCGATTCCTGCAGTATTTACGAAGATTCACCTGCATTTTGTGGTGACAGGTAAAGGCATTAAAGAGAAACAAGTGGCTAAGGCTGTCGAGCTTTCTGCCGAAAAATACTGCTCAGCCAGCAAAATGCTGTCTGATGGCGGTGTGGAAATTACGCACGATTTTGAAATTATTGAAGCTGAATAATCTGGCTGATCTAGTTATAAAAGCGGTCCCTCAGACCGCTTTTTCTTTATCTGTTCTTTGATATCAGACCAACACCATTTAGACAGATTGAGAGGTCGAATAAGTCGAACCATCCTCAAAAATCACCTGCTTTTCAGGCCATCTAAGAGCCGCTAATTTGCTTGAAAATTCTCGTTGCTGCTGCCGATCCAGATAGCGTTTCCCGACTGAATAATCCACACAGAACACATTTTGCTTATGCCCAAACCACTGTAGCGGATCAATCTGCTGAAACAGGCCAGCTTTCACTTCAGCCAAGTCAAATTTACGCCAGTAATGACCAATAATGACGGGAATATCCTCCTGATAATCCTCCCACCAAGGCAGACGGTCTTTCATACGCCATTTGCCGCTGGCATAAATGGGCTTATCTGTCATATATTCGGCACCAGAGGTCAATACTTTGATTGGATTATACATCTGCTCAATCCATTCCTTTTGTGCCAGATATTTCAGCCAGGGAATATCGCTATTCGGATCAGTGAGCGCTTCACGAAACTGCTCTGCTTCTTGGCATGCCTGTTCTGTAATACCTGCATCATTAATGTGTTGCTGGGTCTGCTGGACAAAATGTTCATAGGCTTCAAGTAAATGCAGCTTGTCCAGTGCTTTTAGTTGTTGAATGGAGTGTGTATCCCAGCAGGCATGCACAACCCGAATTTGATCTGATTCCAGTGCAATGGGTAAAGTTTGCAGAAATTGTAGAATCCACTGCTGGTCTTCTGGCGTAGCAGGTACAGAGTAAAAAGATTTATGGTCATCCATATGGGGTGAGCCAAAATACCAGCCATTGCCTTCACGATAGGATTGATTTAGCAGGTTCAGCTCATGGTTGCCCAGCACGCAGTAGGCATGGCCCCGCTCCATTAGAATCTTCACTTGCTGAATTACCGCGACGCTGTTTTGCCCACGGTCACAAAGATCACCCACAAAGATCAGCTTACGCTGTTCTGGATGCTCACCTTTAAGATTATAGCCCATGACATGTAAGAGACTGTTTAAGGCGTCGATCTCACCATGAATATCACCCACAATGTCGAACCGATCTCCCTGAATAGGCTGGATGAACTGATATGACATTCAGACACCTCCTCGACATTTGAGTCCTGCAATTACTCAGACTGAGTATTAATCTAATTCTTTCAATATATTCATTATATTGTCTATACCTTTAATCGGGTGTTCAAGCTAAATTTTTGGGGCGTTCAAAACGAACCATCTTCTTATCTATATGAAATGGCTGTTTATTCATTTCACCTATAGCTCTAAAGGCTGATGCTTCGTCAATAAAGCATCCCTTTAGTTTTCATCATGAAATAAAAACCGGTGCCTAAGCACCGGTTTTTATTTCAGTTCACTAAGCTGATAGTCAGTGCAGCTTCTAATTAAGCCTGTAGTGATTCAATGATCTGGTTTAATGTCGCACTTGGACGCATTACAGCATTTACTTTCGCAGGATCAACTGCGTAGTAACCACCGATGTCTACAGTTTTACCTTGAACAGTATTCAGTTCTTCAACGATTTTCGCTTCGTTTTCAGCCAAGGCTTGTGCGATAGGCGCGAATTTCGCTTTCAATTCTGCATCTTGGTCTTGTGTGGCAAGCTCTTCAGCCCAGAATTTAGCCAGGTAGAAGTGGCTACCACGGTTGTCTAACTCGCCAGTACGACGTGATGGAGACTTGTCATTGTCAAGCAATTTACCAGTCGCAGCATCAAGTGTGTTTGCAAGTAGTTTCGCACGCGGATTATTTTCTTTAATGCCCATTTCTTCTAGAGAAACAGCAAGTGCCAGGAACTCGCCTAGAGAATCCCAACGTAAGTGGTTTTCTTCTACCAGCTGTTGTACATGCTTAGGTGCAGAACCGCCCGCACCAGTTTCGTACATGCCGCCACCCGCCATTAATGGCACGATAGAAAGCATTTTCGCAGAAGTACCCAGTTCCATGATTGGGAACAAGTCAGTCAGGTAGTCACGCAGGATGTTACCCGTTACTGAAATAGTATCCAGGCCACGAGCAACACGTTCAAGCGTATAACGCATCGCACGTACTTGAGACATGATCTGGATGTCTAGACCGTCAGTGTCATGATCTTTCAAGTAAGTTTGAACTTTCTTGATCAGTTCGTTTTCGTGTGGACGGTACGGGTCAAGCCAGAAGATTGCAGGCATGCCAGAGTTACGTGCACGCGTTACAGCAAGTTTTACCCAGTCGCGGATCGGTGCATCTTTCACCTGACACATACGCCAGATATCGCCTTCTTCCACGTTTTGAGACATCAACACTTCACCTGTTTCAAGGTCGGTGATGTTCGCAATACCTGCTTCAGGAATTTCGAAAGTCTTGTCGTGTGAACCGTATTCTTCAGCTTTTTGTGCCATCAAACCAACGTTAGGTACAGTACCCATTGTACGTGGATCGAAGTTACCATTCCATTTACAGAAATTGATCATTTCCTGGTAAATACGCGCGAAAGTAGACTCAGGCATTACCGCTTTACAGTCATAAGGTTTGCCGTCAGCACCCCACATTTTGCCACCACCACGAATCATTGCAGGCATAGAAGCATCTACAATTACGTCGTTTGGAGAATGGAAGTTAGTGATACCTTTCGCAGAATCAACCATTGCAAGCGCTGGACGGTGTTCTTGACAAGCGTGTAAGTCACGGATGATTTCTTCACGTAAAGAAGTCGGAAGTGTTTCAATCTTTTCGTAAAGTCCAGCCATACCGTTGTTTACGTTAATGCCTAGCTCATCAAACAGTTTACCGTGTTTCTCAAACGCTTCTTTGTAGTAAATGCGCACACAGTGACCGAATACGATCGGGTGTGACACTTTCATCATGGTCGCTTTAACGTGTAGAGAGAACAGGATGCCTGCTTCTTTACAGTCATCTAATTCTTTTTCATAGAAGTCACAAAGCGCTTTTTTGCTCATGAACATGGAGTCAATGATTTCGCCGTCTTGAAGCGCAACTTTTGGCTTAAGAACAATGGTTTCACCAGACTTAGTGATCAATTCCATTTTCACGTTACGTGCGCGATCTAAAGTCATCGACTTTTCACCGTGGTAGAAGTCACCTTCATCCATATGTGAAACGTGAGTTTGTGACCACTGTTTCCACTCGCTCATAGAGTGCGGGTGTTTTTTCGCGTAGTTTTTAACGGCAGTTGGGGCACGACGGTCAGAGTTACCTTCACGTAATACCGGGTTTACAGCAGAACCGAGGCATTTACCGAAACGTGCTTTAAGTGCTTTTTCTTCTTCAGTAGTTGGGTTTTCTGGGTAATCAGGAATTGCATAGCCCTTAGACTGAAGCTCTTTAATACATGCTGTTAACTGAGCTACAGAAGCACTGATATTAGGTAGTTTAATAATATTTGTGCTTGGATCTTGTGTAAGACGGCCTAGCTCAGCAAGGTTGTCAGCTACTTTCTGTTCTTCAGTCAGGTAGTCTGAGAATTCTGCGAGCACGCGTGCTGCAACAGAGATGTCAGTTTTGACAATCTCAACGCCAGCAGGCTTAGTAAAGGTCTCAATGATCGGCAGTAGCGAGTAGGTCGCCAACAATGGCGCCTCGTCGGTCAGTGTGTAAATGATTGTTGACTTTCCACCAGCCATATATAGCCCCTTGCGTTTGATAGAGTTTTGAGGATCAAGCTTTTGACTCAGACCCTGTGAACCGATATGTTTGCATTAAACCTTGAGAGTATCGTATCTCCTTGCTTTACAGTCAACGAAATATCATTTCAAGTTGTGATTTTGCTGAAAAATTATACAATTTGTTGCAATTTTCTATTGATTATAATCCAATCAATTTCCTTATCTTTCATATACAAAAAATCTATTATTCTTATTCTGCCTATTTTTAAAGAATATTTAGCAGTTTTTCTAATATATAGTTTTTTTAGAGCTGATAAGTTCTAATGAATCCTTAGGTTTACTCAGGTTATTCACCGTATAGAAAATAGCTTTTTTATAAATACCTTTACTTTAAAAAGCCAAATAGACTATTCACCATCATCATTTTTAGCCCTATTTCAGGGCAATCAAAGTTTTTAACTATTAAAAGAGACAAAAAAACGATGAACAGATTTGTTCAGTGTTGGACTTAATGACAGACTACTTGAAACATCTTGGTCAATTTAAACAAAATCTGAATATGGTAGTGAAAATGATGATTTTACTGTTTTTAATTTTATTCTGATTATAGTGTTTTAGATGAATAAATCGGCAAATTTAAGCTAAAAAATATACTTTTTTATTTATCAGTAATCTACTCCAGGATTGTAATTTTGAGATGTTCATAAGGGGTGTTGCTCTACTTTTAACACAATAAATTATTGTAGATATTTGTTATAAAAAAGCCTTCAGCTATAAAACTGAAGGCGGAAAGAAGTCACGTAAAAGAAAGTCATTTAGATAGCAAATTAAAGTAATTCAATTAAAGTTAATATAGTTAGCTATCAGTACACATCCTAGCGATCATGTTCTGATGGACGTGGTTTGATTCAATATTAAAGAGCAACAGGCCTTGTTGTTTATTGCTCTTTTCTAGATTTATGAATCAGTATTAATGCTTAGGTTATTTTCCAATCCTGTCTTTTATTTAATGCCCTTTATAGCGTCCCGGTCGATGATTGATCGCCAGAAAACTTCCCATAATCACTGCTGCCAGAATTGACCAGAGCACTTTATCAAATGGCACAATCCAGAGTGCAAGTAGCACCACCATACAGTCAATTACCATCTGTACATTGCCTGCTTTCATACCCCACTTTTCCTGTGCATATAGGGAAATGATAGTTGCACCACCAAGACTGGATTTATGTCGGGCCAAGAACAGCACACCGGTTCCCATCAGAAAGCCACCTGCAATCGCGGCAAAAGCTGGATGCAAATAATCAATATGCAAGTACCGAGGTGCAATAAAGGTAATCAGTGAGAGTAAAGCGACAGAAATAAAAGTCTTAAGCGTAAATTCCCTGCCAATATATTTCCAGGCAAACCAGTAAAAAGGAATATTGATCACAAAATAAATCAGACTGAAAGACCAGCCTGTAGCATAATGCAGCACAAAAGCAAGCCCTGCGGTACTGCCGGTCAATAAACCCGCCTGAGCAAACATGGTCATACAGATACTGACAAACAGAGAACCTGAAAATAAGGCCTGTAGGTCTTCAAACGCAGTATGTTTTCTGGTCTCCTGCGGTGTAGGACGACGCGTCGGGTAAATCACCCGAGGATTAGATTGAATTGCCATATACGCTAACCTTTAAAACTCTTTTTCGCTTGTGGCGAAGCCGAGGGTTTAATTTAAGCTCTGCACTTCTGGCACAGAACCTGACGGTATGTTGTTATTGCAATTTACTTGCCAGCAACAGGCACCAAAACTGATTTTTATATGAAATTTATCATTCTCTATGTCATAAGATATTTGGCACTAGGCTTAGATTAATACATTGATCTGTCCAGGAGAAAAAGAAATTGTGAACTAATGCTTCTAAACAAGTATTAACATTTATAAAGCACTTATTAGGATTATTAGCGAGTTATTAAAATCCCTTACATCGGCAACAATTTTTTAAATCAGCCGAGTTATAAATACAACAGACTTGGGAGGTTCGGTTTTTATAATAGAAAGAACATCCAATAACGTGATTCATGAAGAAGTAGGTAAACTCTTATGGCAAATCCAGATGAAAACAAAGAACTTGAGGAAGCATTGAACGAAGAATTTCCTGAGGAGGAATTAGACCCGCAAGAAAAGCAGGATCTGGAAATTCAACGTGGTCAATTAGGTGTGGATAAAGATCCCCAAATCAAACGCGACCAGATCCGTCAAAGACATGAGGATGAAGAAGATGAGAATCCCTAGCTAATCATCTTTATAGTATTGCAGGCGTTTAGCATTATATTTGGCTTGAACTACCCTACCCCCTGAAAAATCCTGAAAATACAGATCTGTCCCTCTGCTTTGGATACTTTTTGAAAAACCCATCATATTGTAGAACATGAGCGACATGATCAAAATCAGAATAGTCTAGGGCTTATAATGATAAGTAAATGATTCATTCCTTCGGTTCTTTCTCAACCCTTTGCGCTCTGGTATCACTTTGAATCAGGCCATCGACCAGATTGATGGTACGATCACAGGTGGCTGATAAACGCGGATCATGGGTGACTAAAAGTACGGCACAATCCCGTTCCTGATGCACCTTACGAAATAGCGCAAACATTTCTTCCGCAGTTTGTGTATCCAGATTTCCAGTGGGTTCATCCGCCAGCAATAAAGCTGTATTGGTAATTAATGCACGAGCAATCGCAACACGCTGTTGCTGTCCACCAGACAGCTCATTCGGTTTACGATCAGCAAACTTTTCCAGTCCAACTGCTGCCAGTAATTCACGTGCCTGATCAATTGACTGTTGATCGGGTCTCCCGTGAGTCAACACTAATGGCATTAAAATATTATTGAGGGCAGTAAATGCCTGAATCAGATGGTGAAACTGGAAAACAAAGCCAATACTGTTGCCTCGTAGTGCAGCCCGTTCTGTATCTGTCATTTTACTGGTCGGCTGACCAAGCAGATATAATTCACCACTGCTCGGCTGATCCAGCAAGCCCAGAATATTCAATAAGGTACTTTTTCCGGAACCTGAAGGACCAATCAGCGCAGCAAAATCCTGACGTTCAATACACAGGTCAATACCGTGCAAAACTTCCACTTCATTTGGCTGACCGATGTTATAGGATTTTCGCAGCGCCTCTAAACGCAAAACTTCCCGAAACTGCTCAGACATGACGTATAGCCTCCACTGGGTCCAAGGCTGCTGCACGACGTGCTTGGTATAGCGGCTGCCAGTACACCGGTCAAAGTTGCCAATAACAGCGCGAGAAGTACCAGTTCAATAGGTACCGGAATATAAAACAGACCTGGACCAAAATTATTAAAAATCCATACCAGACCATAACTGGCAGAGCTTCCAATTGCCGAACCGATAAGCCCAAAAATCGCCCCCTGAAACAGGAATACTCTTAAAATTTGTGTTTGGGTTGCACCAGTCGCTCGTAAGATTCCAATTTCCCGGGTTCGTTGCACCACGCTAACTGACATGACACCGGCAATACCAAAAGCGACTGAAACGGCGACGAAAATAATAATCATATTGGTCGAGAGACTTTGTGAGGAAATCGCATTCATCAACTGCGCATTGGTTTCAATCCAGCTTTCAGCCTGCAAAGACGTCAGGCGTCCTACCTGATCCGCAATCTGGTCTGCCTGAAAAAGGTCCGTTACCCGCAGATCAATTACCGTCACCCCACCCGGCAACAGCAACAAAGACTGTGCCTGTTTCAAATCCAGATAGATATAGCGTGCATCCAGCTCACGCACCCCTAACTCAAAAATCCCGGCAATATTTACCAAGGTACTTTCTTGCTGCCCGGTATCCAGCCGTAATTTACTCCCTACCTGCACACCAAGATCTTTAGCCAATTCACTGCCAATCACGACATCATCCGCACCAATCCTTAACTGACCACTCTGTAAGTATTCTTTTAAAGGAATAATCTGCTGATAACGTTCCAGATCAATCCCAACCAGTGCAACAGATTCGATCGCATCCCCACGCTGGACCAGAGCCGGTCCAGAAACAACAGGTGATACTGCAGTCAGAACGGGCAATTGATCCAGTGTCGTTACAATTTGCTGCCAGTTATTGATGGAACGTAAGCGTTGCGCACGTTTATCTTCCAATACAAGCTGAATAATACCTTCTTTGGTCGGTGCGACCTGATTGACTTCATCTGGAGACAATAAACGGATATGTGCTTGGGTCCCTAAAGTCCGGTCAATCAGATTGGATTGTAGACCTTGAATCAATGCTGTAATAAATACAATCACAGCCACGCCTACTGCAACTCCGACAGTGATCATGATGGATTGTGATCGGCCTTCACGTAAGAAATTGACCGCAATTGTCCATTCGGTCCATAGCCGTCCGAAAAAGTTTTTCAATCGAGTTTCACCGGTATTTCGTTTTTAGTATTGCTTTGATTGGCAGGATTTTCAGTTAGGATATTTTGCGGTTTTATCCACACTCGTGCGCCATTTTCTAAAGAAGCGTCCGGATTAGCCAGTACCTGATCCCCTTCCTTCAAACCTGAAATTACTTCAGCACGATCCAGACCACGCAAGCCTAATGTGACTTGTTGACGTTGAACCTTACCATTGCGTACCAGTAGTACCGTCGCTTTATCTCCTTTGAGACCGGTAAGCGCATCATTAGGTATGGCTAAAGCTCGCTCGCGACGACCCGTTTCGACATTGACTGAAACCGTCATATCCTGACGTAGAAAATCAGGTACCGGATCTACAGTAAGTTTAAGCTCAACTGTGCCACGTTGCGGATCGATACTTGGGGCAATAAAGCTAATCCATGCAGGGAAAGTGTACTCCGGATAGGCATCAGTAATCACCGTTGCTTTTTGCTGTAACGCCAATCGCGATAAATTACGTTCATCCAATGGAACGCGAATTTCAGTATTGCCATTAATGGCAATAGTAAATAAGGTCTGTCCCGGCTGAACCAGATCACCCGGCTCTACATCGCGAGTCAGTACTGTGCCTGCGACCGTTGCACGAATTTTGGTTTTGTCCAGTTGAGCCTGAGTAACTGCAAGCTGCTCGCGCAATGAGGCTTCTTCAACCTGTCCTTGTGCCAATGCAGCTGCCTTGAGTCGTGCGGTTTCAAAATTATTGCGTGCGACCCTTTCCGCTTCGACAGCCTGTTCAATTTCTTCAGCTGAAAGAATACCTGGTTCGGCATTACGTCGACGGTTGGCTTCACGGCTGGCCTGCTCAAGTTGAGCTTTGGCGGAGGCTAACTCCGCTGCGGCCTGTGGACGTCGGCTTGTAGCCAATTCGGCCAATGCAACTTCTGCCTGACGCACCTGGGCAGCCAATTCATCTGATTTCAGTACGACCAGCAGATCGCCTGGTTTAACTTGATCACCTTCCTGAACGCGTCGTTCCAACACAACACCAGCAAGCTCACTGCCAATGTCAGCACGGGATACCGTTGCCACACGTCCTGTTGCTACCACATTTTGTACTAATGGCATCGCCTTTAAGGTATAGCTCGGCAGTTCCGGTCCTTTCCATCAGCGAAAAAGTACAAAACCCACGATTAAGATCAGTAATATAACAATCAGAATTTTATAGCGGGCAGCACGCACATGGACATCTCCGAGGATTTTTAACTGCATATTCAATTAAAAAGGTATAGAAGTATTTAGTTGTTTCGTAATCTTTAATTTATAACAAGTTTTTATGATGATTTCATATACCAGTTTATTCAACATTCTTTAATAGTTTCAATTAAACTGTAAAATTATTCCTTTTGAATCCGCCTAGATTCATTTTTGTATCAGATGTTATAAATCAAGAAAATATTACTCATGAAGATCATCGGCTTAGGTACTCAAAAAAGGGTTTATAAGCATATTACTTATAAACCCTTGCGCCTAGATCCTGTGATCTGATCACCTATTAAAATGTAACCCGCTCATATCGACGATATTCAGGCTTCCAGAAATTCGCTTCAATTGCTTCTTTCAACGTTTCTATAGTTGCCTGAGGTGCCACCCCATCTTGTATTGCTGCTTGCGCAACTCTTAATGCAATCACCTTGGAAATCTGCTGAATCTGATCCAATTCAGGCAACAAATCCGCTTTCGGATCTTTCAATTTCGGTGAGCATTCAGCTAATGCATTGCTTGAGGCCATTAGCATATTATTGGTCACGCGCTTCGCTCCAGATGCAATTACACCTAATCCAATCCCAGGGAAAATATAGGAATTATTACATTGCGAAATGTTATAAATCTCCCCCTGATAATTGACGGGTGTAAATGGACTACCTGTGGCAATTAATGCTTTCCCATCTGTCCACTGGATAATATCTGAAGGAACCGCTTCCACTTTGGAAGTTGGATTAGACAATGGGAAAATAATCGGATGCTCACAGTGCTCAGCCATCGCTGTAATGACATCTTTACTGAATAAGCCCGGCTGTCCAGATACACCAATAAGAACTGTAGGTTTCACAAATTTCACTACATCAAGTAATGAAATCGTACTTTCCGCATCTGCCCATTTGGCGATATTTTTTGGATCCTGAGCTAATTTTAGCTGGAAATCTAAAAGATTTGGCTGATTTTCAGTAATCAGACCAAAACGATCTACCATGAAAACACGTTTACGTGCCTGAGCATCTGTTAATCCTTCCGCCACCATCTGGGCAACAATCTGCTCCGCAATACCACATCCCGCAGAACCTGCTCCGAGGAAAGCTACGGTTTGGTCTTTCAGTTGTTTATTAGAAGCATGTGATGCTGCAATCAGGCTACCCACTGCAACTGCAGCCGTCCCTTGAATATCATCATTGAAACAGCATGCTTGATCACGATATTTTTCTAATAGTGGCATCGCATGATGTTGAGCAAAATCTTCAAATTGAATCAGGACATTTGGCCATCTTTTTTGAACGGCATGAATGACCTGATCAACAAAATTGAAATACTCATCGCCACTAATACGCGGTTTACGCCAGCCCATATAGATCGGATCATTTAAGAGCTGTTGATTATTGGTTCCTACATCCAGCGTAATTGGCAATGTATAAGCCGGACTGATTCCCCCACATGCAGTATATAAGGCTAATTTTCCAATCGGAATGCCCATTCCTCCGATCCCTTGATCACCCAAACCTAAAATCCGCTCACCATCTGTAATCACCACGACTTTGACATTTCTACGATTAACGTTATGTAAAATCTGATCAATGCTCTCACGGTCAGCATAGGAAATAAATATCCCACGATGCCGGCGATAGATATCTGAAAAGCGCTGACATGCCTCGCCTACCGTTGGGGTATAAATGATGGGCATCATTTCACTTAAATGATTTTCAATTAAATGATAAAACAGCGTTTCATTGGTATCCTGAATGTTACGCAGGTAGATGTGCTTATTAATATCATCATTAAAAGAACAGTATTGCTGATAAGAACGCTGACTTTGTTCTTCAATAGACTCAATGACATGCGGGATAAGCCCATGTAAATTAAAACTCTTTCTTTCTTCTTCGGTAAAAGCAGAACCTTTGTTTAGAAGAGGCAGCTCAAGTAACGTATATCCTGCGTATGGCACATAAAGAGGACGTTTCTCTATCTGATTTTTAGTCACTTTACTTAACTCACTTCTGGACTTTGACATAACTCTCTAAAAATAGCTAAATAGTTCTATATTTTTATCTTATCGCTATTTCTAATATTTTAGATATTTTAATAATTAATACCAATAAGATGAGTATTTAGTAAATTAATGTCTTACAAAAAATATCAGCAAACAAATTATTTTTTTGCGAATATTTTAAAAGATTTTATGCTTTTTATTTTAAAATTAGAAAATATTATAAAAGGCACAAACTTATAAATCAATAAAATCAATCATATATAT
>NZ_PQLP01000100.1:0-2999 GCF_002918965.1 Acinetobacter sp. ACNIH3
TTCTTGACTCAAGCATTAATGCAGTACGATCTTCAAAGTTAAGATGATGGTATGACAATTTTATATACTCCATAAACCCTTTAAATTAATTAGGTGGTTTATGTCGCACTTCAAGTTTTACTCTGCCATGTATTGAAATCAAATGACATCCAAATCAGCATGGATGGTAAAGGTCGATGGGTTGATAATGTGATGGTTGAACGATTATGGCGGAGCGTTAAATATGAAGAGGTGTATCTCAAAGCCTACAGCAATGTTTTGGATGCGAAGAAGCAATTAAACGCATATTTTGAATTTTATAATTTGAAACGACCTCATTCGAGTCTGGACAAAATGACTCCAGATGAGTTTTACTATGACCAGCTACCACAACAAAATAAGGTAGCTTAACTAGAGCAGAGTATCACTTATAAATAAGCTTTTAGTTGTTCAAACATGTGGGACCACCTCTATTTAAAAAAAGGAAAGAAGATGAAAATTAAGTTTTTAACAGTTTCATTGATGCTTATTCTGCCATTTTCTGTTTTTGCAGCAAATACTGTAGTAGAAAAAGCGGTCATTGAATCAAATAATACATATAAGGCGAAGTATAACTTAGAGGATATGACTGAGTTTAATCAGGCTCAAAAGGGCTTTATTGCCAAGCCAACAGGTCAAATTAAAAGTGAGAAAGGCAATGTTATCTGGGATTTTGATGCATTTAGTTTTTTACAAGATCAAGCACCAAATACCGTTAATCCCACTCTATGGCGACAAGCAAAATTAAACAACAATGTTGGGCTATTTAAAGTAACAGATCGAGTTTGGCAAATTCGTGGTTTTGATTTGGCAAATATGACCATCATTCAGGGTGATACTGGCTGGATTATTGTGGATACATTAACCTCTAAAGAAACGGCTGAAGCAGCACTTAAATTTGCTAGACAGCATTTAGGTGAGCAAAAAATTTCAGCCATTATCTTTACCCATAGCCATATCGATCATTTTGGTGGTGCATTAGGCGTTCTTTCTAGCGAAGAAATTAACGCTAGAAAAACTCCAATTATTGCGCCAAAAGGCTTTATGGAAGAAGCGACCAGTGAAAATGTGATGGCAGGTTCAGCCATGATACGTCGTGCGACTTATATGTATGGAACTTTTCTACCTAAAAATGCGGAAGGATTGGTGGATACAGGTTTAGGTAAGGCTGTTGCTGTGGGAAAAATGGGCATCCTTGAGCCTACACAACTGATCACTCAACCAGAACAGAAAATGACGGTTGATGGCTTGGATTTTGTGTTTTATAACGTGCCGGGTTCAGAAGCACCAGCAGAATTAACGTTCTCTATCCCATCATTGAAACTTTATAACGGCGCAGAAATTCTATCTCATACCATGCATAATCTTTATACCCTTCGGGGTGCTAAAGTCCGTGATGCCTTAAAATGGGTGGGCTATCTAGACCAAGCAATGCAGCATGCCAAAGCATCCGATGTATTGATTGCACAGCATCATTGGCCTGTCTGGGGCAATGACAATATTCAAGATTTTATTAAAACCCAGCGAGATGTTTATAAGTTCACGCATGATCAGACGGTGAGATATATGAACTCTGGTTTTAATGGCGCTGAAATTGCCGAAAAAATTAAGCTTCCAGCGGCACTTGATCAAAAACTATATGCTCATGGCTATTATGGAACCCTAAAACATAATGTAAAAGCAGTATACCAATATTATATGGGATGGTTCGATGCCCATCCTTCCAATTTAGATCCATTACCCCCTAAAGCTGTTGCAAAAAAATATATTGAGTTAGCAGGTGGGGAGAACAATGCATTGAAAAATGCGCGGGATGCCTACGCTCAAGCTGACTATAGATGGGCTGCCGAGATTTTAAAACATATTGTGTTGAATAACCCTCAAAACCAACAAGCAAAAGACTTATTGGCGAATACTTATCGTCAATTGGGCTATGCTGCTGAGGCTTCAACTTGGCGTAATTTCTTTTTGGTGGGCGCTCAAGAGCTACAAAATAATGTACCCCTACAAAATACTTCTGATCCGAGTGATTTATTGATTCATACACCAACTGAAAGATTTCTTGAAGCTATGGCGACAAATTTAGATGTGGAAAATTTAAAAAATGAAAACCAGTGTATCAATCTGGTTTTGTCGGATACCAAAGAGCATTTTTCATTATGGGTTGAAAACTCAGTCATGCAGTTTAAGCGTTATGATGAAAGTAAAGATTTGGCATTGGATTGCCCTACATTAACCTTAACCAAGCCCTTATATCTAAAAATGATTACAGGTCAAATAGAAGGGGTAAAAGTCCTGCTTTCTAAAGACAGTAAAGTCAAAGGTAATCCACTGAAAATTGGAAAATTCTTTGCAATGTTTAAACGTCCAGATTCAATTTTCCCGATTGTGACTCGACCAAATGGCTAAGCTCAAATAAGTAAAGTCGAAACTTAAATTAATAGATCCAAAGAAATGGGTGAAATTATCAACTTGGTTCTCCCAATCTTATAACAGGAATACAAGAAATTATTTCTTGTATTCCTCTTTAAAATTAAAAGTAAGCTATATGTATTTTAACTCTATTGATACTTTATTAAATGGTTTTTGAATTTTTATACTTTATTTTCGATGGAGATATTTTTATTAGTAGCTTGTTTAAAAAAGATTTGTTTATTTTTCTATTAATTGCTTCTAAATAATAACTTCAATATTTTTGTGGTTAAAAGGCAAGGGGGTATTATGATGTGTTTTTTATTGAAAATAAGCTTTTATATTAGGGCGAATTCAAACATGAGGTGCGACAGTTTGAAAAGTCTTATGATAATCAACAAGCTGAGCAAATTTCTCTAATGGTGTAAGCCAATCTAACGCTTTTCTAGGACGAGTATTCAGTGACATGGCAACTTGATTTAAATAATGCTGATCTGCCTGATTTAAATCAATCCCTTTAGGTAAATATTGCCTAATTAAACCATTCATATTTTCGCATGTGCCTTTTT
>NZ_PQLP01000101.1:0-2892 GCF_002918965.1 Acinetobacter sp. ACNIH3
TGTATTATGTTAATTTTAGAAAAAACTTAAAATTATCTATTAAAGAATCATATATTTTTGGATTACTTATAAGTGAAATAGCACCTATATAGTGCAGGCTTAGCTAGAAAAACTATAACACTCTAAGAAAGTATGGGTTTTTATGTACAAGGCAATTTCATAAGAAGCCAGATGATAAAATTCGAGGCTCCCCAATTTTGTAAATCAAATATATGCAAAATAATGTGAGTAAGCCGGCAGTACCAGCATTAACACTGGCTGCACTAGGAGTAGTATTCGGCGATATAGGAACGAGTCCATTATATGCATTAAAAGAAAGCTTTCATGCGACACGCGGGCTACCTATTAATGAACTTAATATCCTGGGAATTCTCTCTTTAATCTTTTGGACCATTACCTTAATTGTTTCGCTTAAATATGTTTTGGTGATCATGAGAGCTGATAACAATGGTGAAGGGGGTATCATGGCATTACTCGCCTTAAACCTTAGGCAAAAAGGATTGTCCCGTGGAAAAAGACTGGCAATCATTATCTTAGGTTTCATTGGAGCATCCTTATTCTTCGGTGACGGTATCATCACCCCTGCTATTTCTGTTTTATCTGCAGTTGAGGGACTTTCTGTTGCTGCCCCGTCATTTGATCGCTTCATTATTCCAATCAGTATTGGAATTCTTATAGCTCTCTTTGCCGTTCAAAAACATGGGACTGCAATGATGGGGAAGTTTTTTGGTCCTATTACCCTGTTATGGTTCCTATCTATTGGTGCCATTGGCATTATGAGTATTATTCAAAGTCCATTTGTTCTTGCATTATTCAGCCCACACTGGGCTTTTTTATTCGTTATTAACAATCCTCTTATTTCATTTTTTGTAATGGGAGCTGTGGTTTTAACAGTAACAGGTGGTGAAGCCTTATATGCGGATATGGGACATTTTGGTATTTTACCGATCAAGTTAGGCTGGTTTTTAATTGTACTGCCATGTCTGATGCTGAATTATGCTGGACAAGGAGCGTTACTGTTAAGAGATCCTTCGGCTATCACCAATCCTTTTTACCTGCTTCTGCCTTCAGCCCTTCTATATCCTATGATTATTCTGGCTACTGCAGCTGCAGTGATTGCCTCACAGGCTTTAATCAGTGGGGTATTCTCTATGGCTAAACAGGCAATACAGTTGGGATATCTACCTAGGCTTACAGTTTTACATACCTCCGCTTCGGAAATTGGACAAATTTATATTCCATTACTGAACTGGCTCCTGTTTATCTCTATCACCATCTTGATCTTAATATTTGAAAGTAGCAGCAAGTTGGCAGGTGCTTATGGTCTGGCCGTCACTGTGACCATGTTCTGTGACACACTGTTAGTAGCTTTTCTGGCTTATAGTTACTGGAAATGGAAAACATGGAAAGTCTTACTGTTCATTATTCCATTCGCCTTTATTGATCTGGTTTTGCTGAGTTCAAACCTATTAAAAGTCCTGATTGGAGGCTGGGTACCAGTCGTTATTGCGGTTATTGTTTTTACCCTCATGATGACCTGGAAAAAAGGCAGAGAGATTCTTCAGGACAAACTGCAGAAGGACACGCTTCCACTGAATGTGTTTCTTGAGCACCTTGAACAGACAGGTCAGAAAGTGAGTGGAAATGCCGTATTTTTAACTGGAACGCCTCAAGTCGTACCCCATGCGCTTTTACATAATTTAAAGCATAATAAAGTTCTGCATGAACGTAATTTTTTGGTGACAATCAAGACTTCTGAAATCCCGTATGTTGATGAAGCTAAGCGAATCGTTACTGAAGTACTAGAGAATGGTTTTTTCAGAATAACGATCCATTATGGATTTAAAGAAGAGCCTAATGTGCCTCATTCATTGAAACAAGCTTTTTCAGTACTGGATCTTGAGTATGACTTAATGAATATCAGCTTCTTTGTTTCTAGAGAAAGATTAATTCCAAGTCTGTCCAGCAAGATGTCTACATGGCGTGAAAAGTTATTTGTCGCAATGCAAAAAAATACCAGCCCTGTCAGTGATTTTTATAAAATCCCTTCTAACCGGGTGGTAGAGCTAGGTAGTCAGATTGAAATTTAAGAATTTCTAAAATGAATAGGCACCTTTAAATAAGGGTGCCTATCTGATCAGAATAAATCTTTTACTTTAATTTTCCAATAGTTGACCAATCTCTAAAGCTGAATAACCACGTTCTTTAAAGATCAAAATAATTGCTTTTTTATAATCTTCAGAAGTAGAGGTCTTATATTTTGTTATAAGTTGAATTTCAGAATTAAGCTGAAGGTCATTTTTTATCGTCAACACTTCCGTAGAGACTTTATTAAAAATCTTGAAATTAAACATACAGGCGCTCTTTATCAATATTATAGCGGCCCGACTACAACAAATACCTGCCTTAGCTCAGCTAGACACCCTTGGCTGCAAGGATTACAAATTAGACAAGATTCTGCAAGTTTTGCTCCATTGAAAGTATGAATATTCAACTAAAGAAGGTTCCATTTAACATAATGGCGGTTATACGCATATAAAAATGGGAGTCTTTAGCTCCCATTTTTATTGTTAAACATTGAATCCTATATGTTTTCCTGTTGGAAGCTCTACATCAATACGGAGCTTCCCGCCCATTGCCTCAACATACTTTTTCATGGTTGAAATCTTAAGATCATTGCCACGATTTTCTATTGCTGAAAGCGATGGCTGTTTTATTCCCAAAGTTTCAGCAAGCTCCTTTTGAGAGATTTCGAGTTCTTCACGAATAAGATGAAGCTGATTTTCTAGCAGTAATTCATCTGCCATTTTTTGAATACGGGCTTGGCTCTCTGGAGAGCGGCTAGCTAACAATTCTTGCAGAGTCTTAGCCATTAGATTTATCTCCTAGGGT
>NZ_PQLP01000102.1:0-2832 GCF_002918965.1 Acinetobacter sp. ACNIH3
GCACTCATTGCGACTCCATTAGATCCAGAAGAAATTCCAGATGAAATAAAATTCAAACTGCAGATCTCTAATCCAGATCAGATCTTAAAGCAAGAGATTCGAACAGATAATAAGTTTTCCTTGGCCGGCGTCCAAATGAAGTTTTCCATGAAAGCCAAAGATGGGCGTTTTACACTAGTCCAGGCAACGGAATCGTCTCTACTCGGGGACTGGATTATCAAAACTCCTTCTTCCAGACATGCTTTTGTTCCGCTAAATGAATATTCTATGATGAGCCTTGCCAAAATGGTCGGAATAGATGTCCCTGAGATTCGCTTGGTGGATATGGCACTCTTACAAAACCTTCCACCATTAAATTTACCCCAAGAGCAATATGCTTTTGCAATCAAAAGATTTGATAGACAGAGTACTGCTGATACTACAGAGCTTATTCACATCGAAGACTTTGCTCAGATCTTCGGTGCATATCCACAGCAGAAATACAGCACCACAAATTATGAGCAGATAGGAAAGATCATTTATCAATTTTCAGATAACAAAATTCTTGATATTCAGCAATTTGCCAGCCGCTTACTTGTCAACATTTTGCTCGCCAATGGAGATGCACACTTAAAAAACTGGAGTATGATTTATCAGGACAAAAGAACACCAAGATTATCTCCCGCATACGATATATTGATGACTAGTGTATATATTGAAAATGAGCTTCATTTCGCATTGAATCTTGCCAAAAATAAAGATTGGTATTTAGCTGAGATGAAACACTTTGAACAATGGGCTGAAAAAGTCGGTGTTCCATGGCGTGTTATTGAAAAACAACTTCACGCCATTATGGACAAAGCACGGTCAGTATGGCCAGCGCTATTACTAGACTTACCTATGATTTCTGTTCATAAAGAAAAATTAAGAGAACATTGGAAAAAATTGCATCCAGACTTTCAGATACTTACAGATGATTAGAGGAAACCTGTAACCAAGCTAAAATTTCTCAAACAATTTCATCACATCATTTTCCGTCAGTTTCGCTTCTCCCTCATGATCTGTGCTTAGAATAGACTGTGCCAGTTCTGCTTTATTCTGCTGCAAGGCAATAATTTTTTCTTCTATGCTTTTATTGGTAATCAGCTTATACACAAATACCGGCTTGTCCTGTCCAATCCGCCATGCACGATCTGAAGCTTGATCTTCAGCAGCAGGGTTCCACCATGGATCATAGTGAATGACCGTATCTGCGGCAGTTAGATTCAGACCGACCCCTCCTGCTTTCAGACTGATTAAAAATACCGGCACTTGTCCAGACTGAAATGCTGTAATGACTTCATCTCGCTTTTTGGTCTTTCCAGTCAGCTTCACATAGCCAATTTCTGCGTGATAGAGCTGTTGTTCAATCAGTTCCAACATTGAGGTAAACTGAGAGAAAATAAGAATTTTTCGTCCCTCTTCCACCATTGGAACAACCATATCCATCAACTGTTCAAGTTTGGCAGAATACGCCTGCCCGGTTTTAACTGAATCCAGTTTCAGCAAGCTAGGATGACAACAGACCTGACGCAGCTTCAGCAAGGCATCTAAAATTTGGATTTGACTACGCTTAAAGCCTTTTTCTGCCACAATTTTCTGAATATTTGCCTGCATCGTGGCGCGAACAGCCTCATATAGCTTGGATTGCTGCTCATTCATGTCAATATTGACTTCAATCGTGGTTTTTTCAGGCAATTCCTTGGCAACGTCAGTTTTCAAGCGACGTAAAATAAAGGGTTTAATGCGGTTTACCAACTTTTGCCTTAACTGCTGATCGCCGCGTTTTTCAATAGGATAGCGGTACTTTTTATTAAAGATTTCTTGTGAATATAAAAATCCTGGCATTAGAAAATAAAATAGTGCCCACAGCTCACCCAAATGATTTTCCATAGGTGTACCAGTTAGACATAGACGATGTCGCGCTGTTAATTGCCGTACTACCTGTGCAGCTTTGGCACGCGGATTTTTAATATTCTGCGCTTCATCCAGAATGAGTTGATGATATTCATATTGCTTCAGTTGCTCTTCATCTCTCGCCAAGAGCGGGTAGGTGGTTAACACAATGTCATAGTGTGAAATCTGCTCAAAATACTGATGGCGGTCGGGGCCTTGTAGCAGCAGTACCTTGAGCTCAGGGGTAAATTTTTCCGCTTCTTTGAACCAGTTATGCATCAGCGATGTGGGTGCAACAATTAAGGCGGGTCTGTCCTGCAAATGACCAGCCTGCTTTTCCATGAGTAAGTGGGCTAAAGTTTGTGCTGTTTTACCCAAACCCATATCATCCGCCAGAATCCCGCCATGCTGGGTTTCCCTTAAAAACTGTAACCAGCCTAGGCCCTGCTGCTGGTATGGACGTAATTCCCCCTGAAAACCTTGTGGTGTCGGCAGTTGTTGCTGATAGCCTTGTTTGAATTTCTGCGCAAATTGCTGCAGGCGATTACTGACCTGCCACACCATCCCCAGATGATGCTGTAATTCTAATAGTTGACTCGCATCATAGCGATCTATGCTACGCTCTTCTTGCTGTAAAATGCTCTGCAGATGCAACAATACCGGCTTAATGTCCTTTGCGGATAAAGCCAAATCTGGTTGATCCGCTGCAGTTTTCAGGGTGAAAATTTGACTGTCATTCAGATGACCAAAAATCCGTGGATCAAGTAAATCAGGCTGTTCTTTCACCAAAGCCACAAGTGCATCGAGTAAATCATAGCTATTGCCTGCACTGTCCTGAACGGTCGCCCCGATATTGAACCAGTCTTGTTGGCTTTCAGATTCAGTGATGGAAATATTTAAATTTTCAACATATTGCAG
>NZ_PQLP01000103.1:0-2825 GCF_002918965.1 Acinetobacter sp. ACNIH3
CATATTAGTAGCTATTCTTATTAGTTACGAGATGCTTGGGTAAATAATGTAAGTGTAAAAATGGATTATCAATAGTTTAAATCAATTTATTTTACATTGAATTAGTCTGTAACAGGTTATGACTTGGAGTTTATGCAGAAGGCTGTAGAGTAAATACTGAACTCGTAAAGATCGGTTCATTTACTTATAAAGGAAAAAGGAGCGTCTCCAATGGCTAACCAAAACCAACAAAATCCGAACCAGAATCAGCAACAGCGTCAGCAAAATCAGCAAGACCAATGGCAAAATCCAAATCAACAGCAACAGCAACAGCCTAACCAGCAAAATCAACAGAACCCAAATCAACGTCAGCAAAATCAGCAGAACCAGCAAGATCAACAGAATCAGCAGGATCTGCAACAGCAACAGCAGCCTAATCAACAAGGTCAACAGCAAGATTCAACACAACAAGCTCATCAGCGTGATCAACAAAATCAACGCGGACAACAGCGCTAAGTATTGAACTCGTAGAAAGCCGCCATAAGGCGGTTTTCTTTTGGGCTTCATAACTGAATTTAAGTTTGGAAAGACGTTGATGAAGAAAATGTATAATAAAGTACAATCCCAAAAATTATGCGCCTTATTTTTAAAGGTTATGTAAATAGATAATAGTTAATTAAATTTTTGGTCATTCTATAAATCAAAGAAGCTAAATTGATTGTAAATTAATCAATAAAAAATATATTAGTTTCATTTATTATTAGACTTGTTAAAGTTAGCCTGCATTGTAATAGGTGGACTTTGATAGGACAGTCTGATTTTTATTGATGAAATTTGAGCCTAAACCTCTACGATCCAGCGTGGATAAAAAGTATTTTCTGTTTCTTCAACGAAAATAATATTATCAACATGAAAATTTCGGATACCATCTCTGCGAATGTCATAACAAAAAAATTTCTCAGTCTTACCTTTACGACGATAACTATAAGGTTCCGCCTCGCGTGTTTCAATTGAACCGTCATCTTCTCGCGCAGTGATGATAATGGTATGCAAGTTACGTCCAGCTGAGGAAATTATTTCTTTGATATGCTGATTACTCATATTAATCTCGATATCAATATAAATATCGTATGAAATACAACTAATAAACTCATGTTTTAAAAATAATTCTAATCGGAGTTTTATTATGTAGTATCTCTAGAAGGTTATGGTTTTGTTGTGTATCCATCCCTTAATACAATTTCTATTTTAATCAGCTATAAGATAACTAATTATCTTTGTTAGCTTACTTTCAAGAAAAATTTTATTTTTTAAATCACTAAAATTATAGATTTAGGCTAAGAGCAAAATTAGCGTATAATTTTTTTTTAAAACATTTTAAATTTTACTCTTCTTTCTTTTTAGTTACACAAATGATGATTGTTGACTATTGAATAACTTTAACCAATGTTTGAGCATAAGAATTTCTCATGATAATTATGAAGGGATCGCCATGAAAGATGAAGAAAAGCCTTTAAACTTTAATGATGATAATGAGCCTCTGGAATTTGATGACGAGGAATTTATTGATGATAAGAAGGAAGATGAATTATATAATGCAATTACTAAAGATGGTTCAAGTGTTGACCCGGCAGATGATGCTACGCGTCATACACGTCCGGAAGATGGTGATCCTATAGAAGTGGAAGAGTGAAACTAATTTTAATCCAATAAAGCCCAATTTTATTTGGGCTTTTAATTGTCTTTTAAAAAGTGTTAATAAAATACTTTTGCTCTATAAGTATTTAAATAAGTAAACTGAATGCTGTTATTAGTACTTAATTTTTCTTATCTAATAAATTTTCTTTATTCTGAGGCTTGGCAATAAATTCGTCTTTCATTTCAATAAAAAAATCATTGGCTTCTTCATGACTACAGTGCAACCAGTCATAGCGCAATTCTTCTGGGATGACAATAATCGAACGCTTTTCATCGTCTGGACGGTGAAACTGTTTCATAAATGGATGTTTATCTGCGTTCATGGTCAACATTGAAAAAGATCTGATTCTCTTGCCATCAATATGGGCATCATCATAAATTGCAGCAACAGTAAAAGGGTTACCATCTGCATGTGAAATTCCAAACCAATGTGAATTTCCCTCTATATATTTAGGTTCATAGAACACATCTACAGGCACCAATGCAAATTGGTTTTTTACCCAGGCATGCCGAAAACTGGGTTTGCTGGCAACTGTTTCAGTACGTGCATTGTAGGTGTGACGACCAAATTTTAATTCTTTTGCCCAGGAAGGGATTAGTCCAAAATGGGCAATATCGAGTTCAAAATTTTCCGTGCCACGCATAATGATAGGAGCAGGTGCAAGTGGATAGACATGAGATTTAATTTCTAATTCTAGCTGCTCTTCATGAATGTCGAGTAAAGACAAGCGTTGTTTCGAAGGAAACTCATAGTTTGAGCACATAATTGACCTCTACATTCTAATTTTTATCTGTAATAAAAATTAAGATAAGATGAATATAGACACAAAACCACTTAAAAACGTAATTACACTTTTTGCAGGTTTGGAATAACTTTCCACTCAGTATTAAACATGAAATACAAATATTTTACTCTTTAAGAAATTGGTTATGTAATGCACTCAGACCTAGTATGCCGGATGCCTGTTATTTTATTTTTATTAGAATAAGAACATAATTAAACAGAAGTAATTTAAGTCATGGCGAATTCAAACATGAGGTGCGACAGTTTCAAAAGCCATATGATAATCAACAAGCTGAGCAAATTTCTCTAATGGTGTAAGCCAATCTAACGCCTTTCTAGGACGAGTATTCAGTGACATGGCAAC
>NZ_PQLP01000104.1:0-2755 GCF_002918965.1 Acinetobacter sp. ACNIH3
TTCTTGACTCAAGCATTAATGCAGTACGATCTTCAAAGTTAAGATGATGGTATGACAATTTTATATACTCCATAAACCCTTTAAATTAATTAGGTGGTTTATGTCGCACTTCAAGTTTTACTCTGCCTCGTTACAATCATTTAATGCATATTGTTGAAGGTGATGTGTTATTAGAAACTTTTGTTAATTATTTAAAAGATAATAATTATATTTCTCCAATAGATTGTACTTACAGTACAAGCACTTTGTATTCTCGTGCATATAACTATTCGAAAAATTTTTTGAAATTTAATATTTTTGATCTTCTCAATGATTATTTAAATGAAATCAGAGATTTTTTAAATGCTCAAGAAACTATTCGACGTGATAAATTTTCTCATCGAACAGTTTTTATAAAAAAAAATTTATGAAATTGATTCATATGGAAAACCATATGACCTAGAGCTGATTTTGCTATTAGTGGATATTTTTTTCGAAGACTTAAATAAAGATTACTTACTTACTCATAGTCGACTCAAAGAGATCCTTCAGCTCGATTAGATAGATATTAAATCTTTCAAAAGGGATTTTTATTTTTTTTAAATAAAAATCCCTTTTTTCATTAGAGCCCTTAAACCTCAAACTTATTTCATGAACTGTTATGTGAGGTTAAGAATGCAAGTAATGAAATTTGAAGAACTACGAGCGATTATGACGCTTAGTAGGAATGGGTTGTATCGGCTAATAAAAGATGATCCGACTTTTCCGCGGCCTATTAAATATTCTTCGTCTCGTCAAGGGAATCTTTATTTTAAAGTTGCAGAAGTTGAAGCTTGGTTAGAAAAAAAGAAATGTGAGTCTATGTAATGAAAGAAAATGAATTACATGAATGTATCATGTCAGAAATTAATAGACTTACGTGGATCAATTCACAACCTAGTACGACAACGCTTAAAGAAAATATTTATCCTATTAATGCTTTGCCAGAAATAGCTAGTAAGGCTGTAGAGTGTATTTATGCTTTTGTAAAAGCACCCTTAGCTGTAGTAGCTAACTCAGTTCTTTTTGCAATGACTTTTATAGCTCAAAAGCATGTTAATGCACAGACTATACAAGGGGTTCCTATGCCTTGTAGTCTCTACTTCCTAAGTGAAGCTAAAAGTGGTGACCGGAAAACTACTGCTGATTATTTTGCCTTGAAACCTATTTTGGAAATACAAAAAATACATGTTGCAGAGTACAAAAAAGATTATAGAGCATGGGCAGAATCTAAGACTAGAGAACAAGAACCTTTAAGTCCTAAAAAAATCTTTGCAAATACTACATTAGAGCCACTAGTTGGAAGTCTTATTCGTGAAGAATTTAAAAATATAGCTTTGGAATCTAGTGATGGAGGAGATGTATTAAATGGTCATAATTTTACATCGGAGACAGTTAAAGCGAATATGACTATCCTCACTAAGATCTTTGATAATGGGCATGTTGAACGTTATAGGTCGAAATCTAATCTAGAGGGTAGTGGTGAAGCATTTCATGTGAGATTGAGTATTCATCTTATGGCACAACCTGTTGTAATACAGGAGGTTATAAAAGGTAAAGTTATGGGCGAAATTGGTTTACTACCAAGATTTATTTTTGTTTCACCTAAATCATTAGTGGGAACTAGATTTTTAACAATTGAAGATTTGAACAGAAATATTTTGGAAGATGAAAGACTAATTTCTTATTATGAACGGTGTGATGCGCTGATAGGTGATTGGCATGATTTGACTATGAATGAAGAAATGATTGATAGCCGTCCAATATTAGAAATGTCTTTAAGTGCTAAGAAAGCATTTATTGGTATCTATAACTTAATAGAAGGATCTCAATCTTCAACAGGTAAATTTAGTAATCTTGGTGCGGAAGCTAGTAGAGCGGGGGAATTGATTATAAGATTGGCAACGGTATTTGCTTTTTTTGAAGGAATGGATCAAGTTCAAGAACAGCACATAGATAATGCCTCAAAGATAGTATTGCATTCGTTAGAAGAATGGCTGAAATATTCTGTAAAGGAACCGCTTAATAATCCTGAAGCAACTAATTTATTAGAGTTATTGTTGAAAAAGTACAAGGCTACAGGAAAATCATATCTATTAAAATCTTCGATTAATCAACTAACAAGAAAGTTGAAAGACTTGGATACAAGAGATGCTGCAATTGAGTATTTAAGTTAAGCAAATTAAAATATGCGATAAAGAATATGTAGTTCTAAATCCTAAGTATACATCAAATTAGACAAACATATAATTAGTTTTTTAATTAAGTTGTTGTATATTAATGTTTTTTTTGAATTAGGCATTTAGACATGCTTTTAAACGCTAAGCTACATATACATAGTTCAAATGTCTAAGTGTCTAAGTGTCTAAATACTTCTAGATAGTATTGTCATCGATCACTACACTTGTTGGTAATAAAATTTTACAAAATGATTGTGTATCCTGATGTGTATCCTAAAAATTTGTTCATTAATAAAATGTAATTAATTCAGCATGTTACATTTTTGTGTGGTAGTGGATATACCTACCAAGATTTTAAAACTTCTAAATACTATAACATTTTTTCTTTTAAGCCTTTTTGTATAATCTAATTTAGCTATATAGAAATTCTTCTTTTATTATTCTGATTTTGCTATTTCCTCTCTAGACATTAAGTTTTTTATAGATTATTTTTTAGATGGAATCTTCAACAAATTATAAATTATTATTAAGTCCTTGCTTATTAGAAACAATAACTT
>NZ_PQLP01000105.1:0-2740 GCF_002918965.1 Acinetobacter sp. ACNIH3
ATATTCAAAGTTTATAATTTTTTTAATGGGTATAATTATGAGTGGTTGTGGATGTAGTAAAGAAACACCATGCGAAGATAAGAAATCTCAACAAGAAAATCATCCATCAATTGCAGAAGCAAACAATTCAAAGAATTGTGATAATACGCTTAGCTGTTGTGGTGAAGAGGAAGAAAAAAAATCTTCATCTCCTTGCTGTAACACTTCAAACAGTTGTGAAGATACCGCTCAATCCTGTTATGGTTCTGATCCCAAAGAAAATTTAAGCACTGAAGACGTTTTAAAAGATTCGCACTACATGAGTGAATACTTAGTTCCCAAAATGGATTGTTCTGCGGAAGAACAGATGGTTCGTATGGCGCTATCTTCAATTGATGGTGTTCAAAAACTCATCTTTGATTTACCTAACCGTTCTTTAAAGGTTCTACATAATCAAAAAGATGAAAATATAACCACCAAACTTGAAGCTTTGGGTTTTGGTGCAAAGCTTGTGAAGACTGAAACTTATATAAGCAATCAACAGGCTAAGCAAACAAGTACCTACACCATTCCTAAAATGGATTGCTCTGCTGAAGAGCAAATGGTCCGTATGGCTCTTGCAGATATTGAAGCAGTTAAAGGTCTTACTTTTGATCTTCCCAATCGAAAACTGAAAGTCTTCCATAATGAAGGGATTCAGCAAATTACGGCTAAACTCGAAGGACTGGGTTTTGGGGCGAAACTTGATGAAACACAGCTTTCTTCAGGCGATATACCTAATGAACCTGATCCTGTGAGACAAGCTAAAGTACTTAAACTGTTATTAGGTATTAATGCTCTACTTTTCTTTATAGAATTCATCAGCGGTATTATTGCTGCGTCTACAGGATTGATTGCTGATTCTCTAGATATGTTTGCCGATGCAGCCGTTTATGGTATTGCGCTATATGCCGTCGGAAAAGCTGCGAAATATCAAATAAAAGCAGCCCATTTCGCAGGTTGGATTCAGTTATTACTTGCTGTTATCGTGATTGTTGATGTCATTAGACGATTCATGTTTGGAAGCGAGCCAGAATCAACGCTCATGATTGTTATTGGCCTGCTCGCACTTATAGCTAACGTGACATGCTTATATCTTATTTCTGGTCATCGAGAAGATGGCGCACATATGAAAGCCAGTTGGATTTTCTCGGCGAATGACGTTGTCGTAAATATGGGCGTTATATTTGCCGGTGTACTCGTGGCGTGGACGGGATCAGCTTATCCAGACTTAATCATTGGCATACTGGTTTCTTTATTCGTACTTAATGGTGCCCGAAAAATTTTGGCTTTGAAGTAAGAGTATCGGGCACTGTTGCAAATAACCACGAATGGTAAGCTGAAGACTGTTTTAGCTAAAGGTGCAGCATATGAATCCTTTCCATGGTCGGCATTTTCAGGGCGAAATCATTCTTTGGGCTGTGTGCTGGTATTGTAAATATGGCATTAGCTATCGTGAACTGCAGGAAATGCTGGCCGAACGGGGTGTGAATGTTGATCACACGACTATTTACCGTTGGGTTCAACGTTATGCTCCTGAAATAGAAAAACGTTTACGCTGGTATTGGCGTAATCCTACAGATCTGAGCTCGTGGCATATTGATGAAACCTATGTAAAAGTGAATGGACGATGGTCTTATCTGTATCGTGCAGTCGATCAACGTGGCGATACCATTGATTTTTATCTTTCTTCTAGACGTAATACCAAATCAGCATATTGTTTTCTTGGAAAAATTTTAAATAATGTGAAGAAGTGGCAAATTCCACAAGTGATCAACACGGATAAAGCACCCACATATGGACGTGCTTTGTCGCGACTAAAACAGGAAGGAAAGTGTCCTGAAGACCTGGACCATCGACAGATTAAATACAAGAATAACGTGATTGAATGTGATCATGGCAAGCTCAAACGGATCATCAAGGCTACGTTGGGATTCAAGTCTATGAAAACGGCTTATGCCACAATTAAAGGAATTGAGGTTATGCGTGCTCTACGCAAAGGACAAGCTTCATTATTTTATAACGGTAATATTCTAGGAGAAGTTTGGCTAGTAAATAGAGTTTTCGGTCTCTAAGCTTTTTTGAAGGGAAAATCATCGACTCAGATCCCTATTTGCAACAGTGCCATATTTGATGACACATAATTTTCACTGGAATGTCACTGGTCCTCAATTTAACAGTCTGCACAATATGTTTATGGACCAATATACTGAGCAATGGAATGCATTAGACATTATTGCTGAACGAATTCGTTCGTTAGGTTTCGCTGCACCTGGAACATATAAGCAATTTGTGAAATTAGCATCCATTAAAGAGGTGGAAGGCGGTAAGCGTCCGCTGAATCCCATACCAATTTTTAATTCGATTTAGGTTTCCAGCAGTGTGGCAGTAACTCTTCAATCTGGGTCACTTTATGTGTCGGCAGCCTTTTCAGCACATCACTTAAATAGGCATACGGATCCAAGCCATTCAGCTTTGCTGACTGGATTAAAGTCATGATATTGGCAGCTCGTTGGCCGCTGCGCAGCGAGCCAGCAAACAGCCAGTTCTTGCGCCCCAACGCCCAGGGACGCATCTGATTTTCAATCCAGTTATTATCTATAGGCAAATTACCATCATCCAGATAGCGGCAGAGTGCCTGCCAACGTTTTAGGCTGTAATTGATCGCCTTGGCGGTGGGAGAACTCGATGGCACTGTCAGATGATGTTGGTTGAGCCATTC
>NZ_PQLP01000106.1:0-2557 GCF_002918965.1 Acinetobacter sp. ACNIH3
CGGCCAAAGCCAAGCAATACCAGACTCTATACCCAACCTATCAAGTCATTAAAAAATGTGTGGATGAGATCAAAGCAGAACAACAGATGAAACTCAGACAAGAACAACAGCTCAAAGCACAGCAACATGCGCCTAAAATGAAATCTCGTGGCATGAGTCGCTAAACAGAGCGAGTGTCTACGAGCGAACTGAGAAAATTTGCCCATCCCTTTCCCTGATTACAAGCTCCCTATCCATCAATCACCTGCATAGCAGAGCATCCCGTATGGGTGCGAACTTTCCAATTTTGATTCCTAAACCGAGCGTAGCGAGAAAAAAAAGCTGATGAGCGAAGCGAATTCCGAGTTGCTTTTGCTTTTTCTAAAAGTCACGAAAATATTAACCAAAAATTGCCCCAACGAATCGAGCGAAAGCGAGATTCAATAGAGTTTGAGCGAAGCGAAAACCAAGGGCAATTTTTCATTCTCTGGGCTTTTAATTATTTTTAAAGTTTTTAAATGTTTTTAACTCGACTGAATCCTTTTATTTGCAAGGCTTTCAAGCTTTATATAGCAACGTTTCCTCGGTTATATAGCAACGTTTCCTCGGTTATATAGCAACGTTTCCTCGGTTATATAGCAACGTTTCCTCGGTATTTGACAACAAATATTTATTATGTTGTTATAGCAACACAATAAAATTGTTGCTAAATAGAATGAAATGACAGACTTAGTCGTAAAATCTAATAAACTTGTACAAGCTTTACAGACACTTACTTTAAGCGAAACCCGTTTACTTCAGCTCGCAATTGTAGACGCTCGTGAGACTGGACAAGGGTTATCAACAGATGAACCTTTAGAATTAAATGCTCTTAGATATGCTAAAGCATTTAACGTTTCTCCAGATGCAGCTTATTTAGCATTAATTGAAGCAGAAGATTCTCTTTTTAAAAGACAATTTACGATTACCAATGAAGATGGAACTTTAACAAAAAGTCGCTGGATTCAAGATGCTAATTATCGGAAAGGTGAAGGAAGAATTTTAGTTACCTTAACTCGTGTGGTAATTGAACATGTCACTAAAATAGATGGGTTTGAACAGTACTTTACTAGTTATCATTTGAAAAAAACTGCTGACTTCAAAAGCGTTTATGCAGTACGTCTTTATGAACTCTTAATGCAATGGAAGTCTGTAGGGAAAACGCCTGTTTATGAATTAAATAAATTTCGTAGCCAACTTGGTATAGGTGTTAACGAATACACTCGAATGGAAGCATTTAAGAGACGTGTTTTAGATATTGCAGTAGATCAAATCAACGAATTTTCAGATATAACTGTTAAATACGAACAGCATAAAAAAGGTCGTTCAATTTCAGGATTTTCTTTTAGCTTTAAGCCAAAGAAAGCGACTATTCGATCTATACAAACTAATAGAGATACTAATACAACTAATCTGTTCTCGAGGATGACAGATAAGCAACGCCACTTATTTGCTACTAAACTTTCTGAACTACCAGAAATGGGTAAGTATTCTCAGGGTACAGAAAGCTATCCTCAATTCGCTATACGTATTGCTGAAATGCTTCAGGATAGTGAAAAATTCCAAGAATTATTCCCTTATCTTCAAAAAGTTGGCTATCAAGCTGCTTAAAATTCATACTTGATCATTTGTCTATTAGGCAGTCTAATAGACAACAACTTTTGACAGGTTTAGGCATAGATTTACAACATGAAAAGCCTTACAGTTCTTGAGCTTTCTAAGCTTTACAATATCAATAGACAAACGATTTACAACAACATAAAGAAAGGAATTTTAAGTAAAAATTCTGATAATAAAATTGATCTAGCCGAGGCTATCCGTGTTTTTGGTGAGCCTTCAAAAAAACTAGATGTAAAAGAGTCTGTAAAAATAGACAGTCCAAATTCGGCAGAAGTTTTACTACTTAGGCAACAGATAGACATGCTGAAAAATCAGCTTGATGATGCAAAAGAGCGTGAATCCTTTTATCAAAATCAAATTGAGACGATGCAACGTTTACTGGAAGCTCCCAAACCAAAGATCCAAGACCCTAGTGAACCCGAACTCCCTAAATCAGCTCCCATTGTAGAAATGAAGGAAGAAGTAATCATAGTTCCACCAAAAAAAGAGGACGGATTGACTACTGCAGAGAACAAACGTATCCCTGTTCCAGAACACGTTGAGCCTGAACCTAAGAAGAGAGGCTTCCTGAGCCGTTTTTTCCTTCCCTATGGTTAGCCAGGACTCCAATTTTTTGATGAGCCAATTTCAGTGTAAGCACATGAAATAATGACTCACCAAAAAACCGGATAAGGTTTATTAAAACTGAATAAAACCGTGGAACATGAAAAATTGCTAAAAAAGCCTAAGAGTGACTACTTAGGCTTTTTTTACATCTATAAGAAATTGTTTTGAAAGGGATTTAGTATAAGTTGTATTATGTTAATTTTAGAAAAAACTTAAAATTATCTATTAAAGAATCATATATTTTTGGATTACTTATAAGTGAAATAGCACCTATATAGTGCAGGCTTAGCTAGAAAAACTATAACACTCTAAG
>NZ_PQLP01000107.1:0-2550 GCF_002918965.1 Acinetobacter sp. ACNIH3
GCCTATTTAAGTGATGTGCTGAAAAGGTTGCCAACACATAAAGTGCCCCAAATAGAAGAATTACTACCTCACCGCTGGAAACCTGAACCCCGTTAAAACTTGGCGATGGCGTTCAGCGGATGCTTACTGTATTTTGCCTCCTACAACAGATGAAAAACGTATATTGTTACCTATAACAGCAGTAATATCATATTGATTTTCATAGAATTCAAATCTATAGCCTTCTTTAGGATACTTTTGATCGTTCATCACCATGAAAACTCCTGAATAGAGATAATCTTATGGAAGATGAAGTAATCACCTAAATGGATTGAAATATTGTGGAGGGTAAGAGCATTATATAAATCGTTCAATGTCTTATATTCTTTATTAAGACTTTCCTGAGTACTCAAAAGTAGTTCAGTAGACCATAATTTGGCATTACCCCTAGAATAAAAAAATAAAATTTTTTGCAATAATTCATCATTGGCTAAGACATTTTTATCTATCACACGGAATTCAATATTCATAGCTTTTAGAATATTTTCTATAGCTTGAATTTTTAATAAATTCTTTTCACTTAATGCTTGAATAGATGGCTTTACCTCATGGATTGCATATGTACCATCTTTATATTTGATGAGAAAGTCAGGAAAAAGAAAGCGATTTTTGGCATGTGGAATTTTAACAGCCTGAGTACGATAGACCTCTACATTTTGGTTTTGTTCTAAGGATAATGCATAAGCCAATTCTAGTTTACTTTCTAGCGGTATCATGGCTTGATTTTTTACGCTTGGAAAGAGAGAGGTGCGTTTTCCAATACTGCCTTGTTCGATCTTTCTTTTGCCAATAATTTTCCCAGAGATGTCTGCTTCTTGCTTAAATGCCTCAATAATTTGTTTCGTGATATCAGCGTGAACTTTGGAAGAATAGTTAGTCGTATTTTGGATATGTTCCATTCCAATGACTCTGTAAAGATTGCTAAGAAGTCATTATTTGTTGGAATAGAGGCTACTGCAAGATGCCTAAAAACAGGAAAAATGGATAATTCGAGGAGAAATATAAAAAATTAAAGCGATTTTTTAAGTGGATTTAGGTTAAGTTGTTGTTTTATGGTCTAATTCAATATATCACAAAATATTCTTTTGTACATTGTTGATTTTGTTTGTTTTTTGTAATAAATTCTTTGTTGTAACCTGATTTATAATTGAGATTCTTTTTAAGAAAATATCTTAGCTTTTTAAGAAATAAGAATATCAATTTTTAAACTTATATAAATGGTACTAAAATTTATTTTCTCTTAAAGACATGGTCTTATACTCAACAGATTGAGCACTCTGAATACAATGAACTTTACAAAATATGAATTAGGAAGTCGAAAAGCTGGTGAAATTATTGAAGTTACCTTAACGGCAGCAGCAAATGTTCGATTAATGCAATCTTCTGATTTTAATAATTACAAAAATGGTCGTCGACATAGTTATCGAGGAGGACTTATAACAAGAAGCCCTTATCGGATAGCTATTCCAAGCTCTGGTACATGGTATTTAACTGTTGACATGCAGGGGTTAAGGGGTAGTACACGTTCATCAATACGAATATTGCCTTCTGCATTACCTGAGGCAAGAGAAATGCCTTTGCGTCAAGTACCTAGTCTCTATAGAGAACACCCTGAAGTAATAGCTACTAATGAAACCTTCGATGTGTTTATTTCACATGCATCAGAAGATAAAGATGATTTTGTTAGGGATTTTGCAGCATCACTTGCCAATAAAGGTTTAAAGGTTTGGTATGATGAGTTTACTTTAAGGATAGGGGACAGCCTTCGTCAAAAAATTGACAGGGGGCTTGCCAAAAGTAGGGTTGGATTAGTGGTTTTATCTCCTTCTTTTATTGCTAAGGGGTGGACTAATTATGAACTAGACGGGATTGTAACTCGCAATGTATCAGGAGAGCAGATTCTGCTTCCAATTTGGCATAACCTAACAAAGCAACAAGTAATTGATTTCAGTCCTTCTTTAGCGGATAAGGTTGCACGTTCAACGGCTACACACACTATTGATGAAATTTCCAATGAAATTGTTGACTTAATTAATTCACATAAATAGAAAATATATTATGAGTAGACATAAAGTATTTATTAGTTATCATCATCTATTGGATCAAGAATATAAAGATTATCTTGAACAGTTAAATGAGAAACATCAAATTTTTATTAATCAATCTGTAAAACTTGGTGAAATTGATGATTCTTCACCAACAGAGCAAATAAGAGAAATTATTCGTGATGATTATTTACAGGACTCTTCTGTATTGATTCTTTTAGTTGGTCTTGAAACTAAGAATAGAAAGCATATTGATTGGGAAATTTATTCAAGTATGAGAGACAGTAAAAAGAATAAAAAGTCAGGCATACTTGTGATTAATTTACCTACAATCAATTGCTCTTATTATACGGCTGCCCATGGAGAAGGAGAAAAACATCTTTATCCTTCCACTACTTGGGTGTCTATTAATGACAGAAAAGAGTATGAAGAAAGATACCCATATATGCCGGATAGAATAATAGAT
>NZ_PQLP01000108.1:0-2376 GCF_002918965.1 Acinetobacter sp. ACNIH3
ATGTAGCCAAAGGCTCTCACCACCTGAGCCATGGTCGTATCCATACCTGCACGCATGTCCATGGGCTGAGTAGACAACCAGATTTCATCAATGCGGATCATGTTGCAAGTGCCTTGAGTAATTCTGCTAAAGCAGATATTTCTGATACTTGCCATTTCAAGCCAATTTCTGCTTTTGAGTGGGGTAAAGTAATTTGAACCGTTAACATGTCAGTAGGAGTAGGATCTAATGGTGCAGAGCAAGATAAAGCAATAAATGCAGGTTTATTCGGTAGTGGTGAGCGATCATTTCTCTAGCTTACCATCAATTAAGCGAATCCAGTTGGATAGGGGATTTGTATTCAATCCATGTTGCAAAGCGACTGAAGCAATTGAAACGTCCGGTGCTTTACAAGCCTGAACGATCTGCTGTTTAAATTCAGCACTGCATGTTCTTCGTTTTTTCTCAAGAGATGTGATGGATGTCTAGGGTGTGTTGACACTTTTAGCTTAAAAAAATAGCGAAGTAGTAAAATCAAATCGCCAAACCCAATTTTACTATTCGCTATGCCTCGTACCATGCTGACACATCAACACTGGCAAAAGTTGAAAACTATTTTGCGTAATTTATCCATTCACCACAACTCAAATTTACGCAATTTTATTGAAGCTATTCTCTATAGAATTAGAACAGGCTGTCCGTGGCGAGATATTCCTTCCTGTTTTGGTCATTCAAACTCTATTTTCAAACGTTTTAATCGTTGGTCAAGCAGCGGTAAGTTACTTAGATTGTTCAAATTACTAGCCTCATGCCCCGATATGGAGTGGATTTTTATTGATGGCTCTCATGTACGTGCTCATCAACATTCTGCCGGCATAGCGAATCAATCTATTTCTAAAAGTGTAGGAGGAAATTCCTCAAAAATACATTTGATTCTTGATGCATATGGCAATCCTATTGATTTCATGATTACCGATGGAACCACACATGATGTTAAAGTTGCACCTGATTTAATATCAACATTAGATTTAAAAGAGACAAAAGTGTTATGCGCAGATAAAGGCTATGATTCAGAACCACTGCGTGAACAGATCAGGAAAACAGGAACTAAAGCGAATATACCAAAGAAAACGAATAGCCAATCGAACAATGTAAGCGTCCGCTGAACACACCTTATGAATTCATCCTATAAGCCTTAATTTAGTCCCCACTTAAAAACAAGTGGGGACTAAAATTTATGACTACAAATCACCAGACATCCATCGCATCTCTTGCGAAAAAACGAAGAACATACAGTGCTGAATTTAAACAGCAGATCGTTCAGGCTTGTAAAGCACCAGACGTTTCAATTGCTTCAGTCGCTTTGCAACATGGATTGAATACAAATCTTGTATCCAAATGGATTCGCTTAATTGATGCTAAGCCAGGGAATGATCGCTCACCACTACCGAATAAACCTGCATTTATTGCCTTATCTTGCTCTGCACCATTAGATCCTACTCCTACTGACATGTTAAAGGTTCAAATTACTTTACCCCACTCAAAAGCAGAAATTGGCTTGAAATGGCAAGTATCAGAAATATCTGCTTTAGCAGAATTACTCAAGGCACTTGCAACATGATCCGCATTGATGAAATCTGGTTGTCTACTCAGCCCATGGACATGCGTGCAGGTATGGATACGACCATGGCTCAGGTGGTGAGAGCCTTTGGCTACATCAAACCGCATTGTGCTTACCTGTTCTGTAATAAACGTGGCCATCGCATGAAAGTACTGGTGCATGATGGACTGGGCATCTGGCTGTGTGCCCGGCGGCTGGAACAGGGCAAATTTCACTGGGCTCAAGTTCACCAGGGTGAAAGCGTAGCTCTCAGCCCGGAACAGTTACAGGCACTGATCCAGGGTTTGCCCTGGCAGCGCATTGGACGACAGCAGGTGGTGACGATGCTTTAAACCAAGCTGTTCCATTCTGCTATTCTCCAAACGTTCTATTTCATTCTTCTCATGACCTCAGGCATACTGCGGTCATGAATACGCTGCCTGACTTAAGCCAACTGACCCATGAACAACTGCTGGAATTTACCAGGCAGTTGGCGCTGCAGCATCAGTCTCTGGCACAATCAAATCAAGAATTAGAAAAATCAAACCAGCAATTGGATGCCAAAGTTCAGCATCTTTCTATTCTCAATCAAAAATACGAGCATGAACTGGCGCTGTTTAAAAAGCACAAATTCGGCAGTAAAAACGAACATCTCACCGCAAAACAAATCCATCTCTGGGATGAAGCGGTCGAAGAAGATATCGCAGCCGTTGATCTGGAACTGGAACGGCTGAATGCAGATAAAACCGATGCAGCGACACACAAAGCCAAAGCAAATAAACCTAAACGTCAACCTA
>NZ_PQLP01000109.1:0-2211 GCF_002918965.1 Acinetobacter sp. ACNIH3
GACCACGTCCTCGGCCACCAGAGCGGCTACCGCGATCATCATCGTCATCGTCGTCATCACGACTGCGACCACGTCCTCGGCCACCAGAGCGGCTACCACGATCATCATCGTCATCGTCGTCATCACGGCTGCGACCACGTCCTCGGCCACCAGAGCGGCTACCGCGATCATCATCGTCATCGTCGTCATCACGGCTGCGACCACGTCCTCGGCCACCAGAGCGGCTACCGCGATCATCATCGTCATCGTCGTCATCACGACTGCGACCACGTCCTCGGCCACCAGAGCGGCTACCGCGATTATCATCGTCATCGTCGTCATCACGACTGCGACCACGTCCTCGGCCACCAGAGCGGCTACCGCGATCATCATCGTCGTCGTCATCACGGCTGCGACCACGTCCTCGGCCACCAGAATTATTATCATTTATATGACTACGAGAGCCCGCTTCGCGCGCTTCTTCTGAAGTGAACTCATGAGCATTTCCACTTCGATGGGCAGCTCTCCCTGCTTCACGAGCTTCGTCAGAAGTAAATTCATGAGCATTTCCACTTTCATGAGCAGCTTTACCACCCTGACTCGCTATTTCACGTTGTCGGTCTGGGTCCATGCTCGCAAATCCACGATTTGATGTATTTGTATCATCATTTTGATTAGCCATATCTATACCGCCTTTGATTCTTCTTCGCGAAAGGTAAATAGCTTGTCTAAATTAGAAGATATAAATTTAAGAATGAACCTGGCATATGTTTCTAATCTTATTAATGTAAAAGCGCTAATTAATATTTATATAAGAAACTTTAATTTAAGAATTTTTTTTTATTTTTTATTTACGAAGATAACAAGAAAGTCCCGTATATTTACCTATAAGAACTGAAGCTAAAAATATGGATTTTTATATAAACATGTTGCCCATTTAACATAATGGTGGTTATACGAAGTACACTTGTATATTAATTTAAATATCAGATACTTATTCAAAGCATAAAAATCTAAAAACCATAAAAAAGCCGATTTTGAAACAAGTCGGCTTTTTTATGAGCAGTTTTGATAGTTCTTGCCAATAAATCAGACTAAAAATTACGCTTTTCAACTTGAGTGATACAATTTTGTGATACATTATTGTATATACAAATTTGAATGTTTTTTATGGAACAGTATTTCGAATGGGATGAGGCAAAGAATCGAAAGAATCAGAAAAAACATGATATCTCTTTCGAAACTGCAAGCCTTGTTTTTGAAGATCCGCTGAGGATCTCAATCCAAGACAGACATACCGATGGTGAAGAACGTTGGCAAACCATTGGAAAAGTAAAAGGCGTACTAATGCTACTAGTAGCACATACCATCTTTGATGAAGATGACTGTGAAATCATACGAATTATTAGTGCCAGACAGGTAACTAAGGCGGAGCGAAATCAATATGAGCATGGTTAGATATACACGCAAAGAGCTGAATGCAAATTTCAGAAACAAGCAAGATGCTGAAATTGAACGTTTGCTTGCTAAGGGAACGGTTCCTGACGATCAGCTAGATCTATCAGATATTCCTGAAATTACAGACTGGAGTAATGCTATTCGTCAGGGACAATTTTATCGTCCAGTGAAGCAACAAACCTCTGTTCGTCTTGATGCTGATGTACTTGCATGGTTAAAAGCACAAGGGAAAGGCTATCAAACGCGCATGAATAAAATTCTACGTGAAGCAATGTTAAAAGATTTAAAAAATCATCAATAAAATAATACTCTATAAATTCTAGGAAAAATGATATTTAATAATATTGAACCGTACCGGGTTTGTCGGAGAGTCAATATTCTGAGAGACTACCCCGATGACAAAATTAAAATATACCCCTGAAATCAGAGAAAGAGCGGTTCAATTATTGATTGAATCTGAAAAAGATTATCCTTCTACTTGGGCTGCAATCACAGCAATTGCGCCTAAGATTGGTTGTACTCCTGAAACACTTCGTGCCTGGCATCAAAAGCATTTAGATCAGCAAAATCCTATTAAAGTACAACAGATATCTGATCAAGAAAAAATGAAGCAAATGGAACGTGAAATTAAAGAATTAAAGCGTGCCAATGAAATTCTACGTAAAGCAGCCGCTTTTTTCGCCCAGGCGGAGCTCGACCGCCCACACAAATAATGGTGGATTTCATCCATAACAATGAAGACTTATATGGTGTTGATGCGATTTGTAGGATTTT
>NZ_PQLP01000011.1:0-82045 GCF_002918965.1 Acinetobacter sp. ACNIH3
GACTCAAGCATTAATGCAGTACGATCTTCAAAGTTAAGATGATGGTATGACAATTTTATATACTCCATAAACCCTTTAAATTAATTAGGTGGTTTATGTCGCACTTCAAGTTTTACTCTGCCCTGGAATCTACAATATGGAACTGAGTAAAAAATGACTTATGAAATAAGTCTATTTTAATTTTTATTAATAAATAATTTTTTTAATATTAAATAAAATGAATTAAATAAGTGCATTTAATACAATTAAATGCTATTAAGATGTGCATTTATATTTAAAATAATTTATGTAAAAATAAAAAATTCCATTCTTAAAATGGGATTTTCTTCTAAAAAGGCTTATCTGCTTTGCCAGAATTGCTGTTGTAAACTGACCGTTTCAGCTTCAATCTCAGGTACTGGTCCAATCAACTCAATCTCCTTTTGTCCATGGCTAAAGATATAGTGTGAGCTGACACTCATCGTTGGGTTTTCCTGATGATTACCGGTACATTCAAGTAAATGTCCTTCCGAAATACCATAGACTACACAGCCTATATTGGCCCAATAGATGGTTCCAGCACACATACAGCAAGTTTCTACTGCCGTATAAAGCGTACATTGCCATAAATAATCTGCTGGATAATTGGTCGCAGCAATACGGGCTAATGTTGATTCTGCATGATTGACCGTATCAATATTACATTGGGTGAGCAGCACCGTTTCATGATCTGGCGCCACCAATACTGCTCCAAAAGGATGATGTCCCAGCTGGGTAGCACGCCGTCCCACGTCATTGGAAAGTCTTAAAAACTTTAATATCTGCTGATGATTTGGACGGCTCATTTATTTATACCAGAATAAATTTTAAATGATTGAATGTTTAAATGGATAATTTGCATTTTAAGAAAGTGTGATTTATTTAAATATAGCTCCTGCTTGTTAAATAAAAATCTAATGGTTATTTTAAATAATATAACGTTTACTTAATCCCCATTCTGCCAATATACGTCGATAAGTTGTTGATGAGCGATCTGCTTCAAAATGTGCTTCCATTGAAATATCCAATGGCAGCTCTTCCGGTTTTTGACTTTCTACCAGTTCCTGGTCTTCAGCAAAGATCTGTGCATTAAAATCATAAACTGCCTGCAAATCGCCAGTGGTATCAAAATTTCGGGTTAATGGTACAAACAGTCTGGTTTGGTTGTGTGACACTGGACAGCAGGCATTCAGGATCTTAAGAATGCCTTCATTTGGAAAATGCACAGTTAATATCGCAGAAAATGGTGGATAGACATCAAACACGCGTTTCCATAAAAAGCCTTCAGGTGCCAGATGCTGCATGCCATGAGGATAATTGCTGACATTACTGACATATTCAGTATGCAGACCATAAGGCGTACGTTCGGTATTGTATTTCGGCACCACCGGATTATCACGATCAGCAAAAGCATTGTGATGTACCCAGGCAAAATGCGCTACATCAATAAAGCCTTCTAACTGACGACCACTCGAACCGGCAATATCCACAAATGGCGGTAAAATAGATTGATGTTCTGCGGTATCCCAGGTATCTAGTACCGGGAAATTGGCAGCACTTTCATTCCGACTAAACAGGCTGGTCCAGATCAGACCGTATTTTTCTACGACTGGAAATTTTGTGAGCGAGAAACGGTCTGAGATTTTAGTCAACTCGGGTTGCGCTGGGATTTTGATACATTTTCCCTGTTCGTTGTATTGCAGACCGTGATAGGGACAGACAATATTTTCCCCAGAAACCCAGCCCTTGCTCAGTGGTACACCACGATGCGGACAGATATCGCGTACCAGATGAATGACGCCGCTTTCAGTTTTATAAATTGCCAGTTTGACATCCAGCAAAGTCACTTGCTGTGGCTTTTCGTTCACGTCCTGAATACGTGCAACCGGATACCAATGATGCGCCAGAATCTCCCAATCCTGATCATCAAACTGGCTGTAGCATGGCTTGCTAAATACATTGATCATTGGAATAGCGTTCATATCAAACCTTTTTTCTGCAAAATCCTGAATATTTTTAATCCCCCTGAAACGTGGCTTGTGCTGGCTAGCGTTCCAGTTATTTACAATTGAAATTACTCGTTTTTTTACTTTTTCGTCTATTAGAATGTTTCGTATAAATCATTCTAAAAATTAGAACAGTACCTTGTAATACTTGCTTGGCTTGGACCTTAGCTGCCTGATTTGGCATAAAACTCGCATAAAGCTTTTATTGAATTTTAAGTACAGGTGAAACAGGCTTGAGTAAATTGATAAATACCCCGTTTTCACGCTTTTCTGATTACTTTATTGCAGTGGCGAAAAGTGGCAGTTTACGCAAGGCTGCGGATCAGTTGTTTATTTCGGTATCTGCAGTTCACCGGCAAATCGCCCTGGCTGAAGAAGAGCTAGGTATTGACCTGTTTGAACGTTTGCCAAACGGACTGAAGTTAACTTTAGCAGGTGAAATGTTATATGCCGATATTCTAAAATGGCAAAAGGAGTTTCAGCAGACCTGTATCCGCTTTGATGAAATTCAGGGACTCAAACGTGGCAGTATTGAATTTGGATTAATTTCTGCCTTGAGCGAAGGCTTTGTAATGCAGTCACTACAGCATATGTACGCGCAGTATCCTTGGATTAATTTCAATATACGGGTGGCAGACAGTGAAGTAATTGCCCGAAAAATTATCGATACCGAACTGGATTTCGGGCTGATTCTTAATCCCAAAGCCCATCATCAGCTGGAAGTACTGCATTTTCTGGAACTGCCTTTGGGCTTTGTCATGTCCAAACAGCATCCCCTAGCTGAGGCTGAACGAATCTATTTTTCAGATACCTTGGATGACAATCATTTTATTGCAGCAGAGCCGCTGATCATTCATGACTATGTACAGGCCATGTACAAACATCACAAATTCATTCCGGCACGCAAAACGGAATCTAATGATATCCGCTTGATGAACAGCATGATCAAGGCCAATACTGGTATTGGCATCTTGAGTTATCTGGATGTCTTCCCGGAACTGCAACGCGATGAACTGATCTTTAAACTAATTACGGAAAAAGGTGTACGTCCTTTGACCATTGCCCTTTGCGTGGCGCCAAAACGTCAGATTTCACGAGCCTCCCAGCTGATGATCAAGCATATCATTGAACAGATGGAACAATTAAAAAGTCAGATTTCTCAGCAAGCAGCCTAATAAATGATTTGTGATGTCTACCTTTTCCGTAAAGACGCGTTAATTCTCAAAATATGCTCACATATAAAAGAGAATGATCTTCAAATGCTAAAGAGTGTTCTAATTTCTTCAATACCTCATACAGATTTCTCTAATTTCAGTGAATAGCCTGTTGATCTATATTCAATCGAATAATACCGATTTGAGGCAATCATGAATAGTAAAACCATCCTCACGCATCAGCCTGACTTACCTGTTCATATGACATTTTCAGAACATGACTGGCATCTGTTAGCACAATACTGGTATCCGGTAGCCTTGGCACGCGAAGTCTCTGAACAGCCAATCGGGACCATGCTGCTGGATATGCCCTTGGTAATTTATAAAATGGAGGATGAAATTATTGTGGCGCGAGATACCTGTCCACATCGAGGGGTTGCTTTAAGTCTGGGAAAAAATGATGGACAAGGTGTAGTTTGTCCTTATCACGGTCTACGCTTTGGATCAGGTGGAAAATGTAATCGTATCCCGGCCCATCCGCAGCAAAAAATCTCTGAGCGTTTCAATCTAAAAACCTATGCCGCCGTAGAAAACTATGGTCTGATCTGGTGCTCACTGCTGGCAGATAAACAGGCTGAGGCAAATATTCCGCAAATGCCTTACTGGGATGAAGCAGATTACCAACAACTGGTTTGCCCGAAAGTTGATATTCAATGTTTTGCCGGTCGGCAGCTAGAAGGTTTTATTGATGTCGCACATTTTGCCTGGGTACATCCAGATACTTTTGGCGATCCGGATAATTCAGAAGTGCCCGATTATCAAACCTATGAAACAGATTATGGCTTTGCTGCTGACTATATCAGTACCGTTGGACGCTATCCGATCGGGCTGGATCAGCGCGGTGCAAAAGACTTTAAATGGCTACGCCATTTTGAAATCAGTATACCCTTTACCGCTACCTTGACCATTCATTTTCCAAATGATGCCAAACAGGTCATTATGAATGCAGCTTCGCCTATGACAGCACGTACTACGCGGCTGTTTGCACCCATCTGCCGGAATTATGACAAAGACCTGCCAGTTGAAGATGCTTATGACTTTAACCTGAAAATTTTTGAAGAAGACCGGTTAATCGTCGAAAACCAGAAACCTGAATATCTGCCTTTGGACTTGTCTTTAGAAGCACATTTCCCGGCAGATCGCAGTTCCAGCATGTACCGGAAATTATTGCGTAAGCATGGATTCAGTCCTTTATTTGCGGCTTGAGTTGAAATGAAAGGCTCTGGTTTTGGCTGGATTATTTTCCAGCTTTCAGTTTGAACAGTGGATCAGAGTCTTTCTTGAATAACACATACTTTCAAAGAAATAATAACAAGCGTTAAGCATAATATGCCTCTCTTTTCTTTGAGAACCGTTCTAACTGCTTCAGGAACCCTTCAAAATAATCTTTCTGTTTTTCTTCAGTGCGATAGCCTGCAAATAAAGTCCGGCGTAATCCTTCAGGTGCGACGCAATCCAGACGACGGGAGCTTACCCAGCCTTTCTGCTCATATTCATTCACCACCCAGTCCGGCAGTGCTGCAATGCCGCGTCCACTTGCCACCAGCTGAATCAACATCTGGGTTAAATCAGTCGTCCGGATCTGCTTTGGTAAAATATTTGCGGGAATAAACAGGCGTGACATGATGTCCAGGCGATGTTTATCCACCGGGTAAGTCACCAGTGTTTCTTCTGCCAGTTGCTGTACACTAATCTCTTTGGCACGTACCAATGGATGAGTATTAGAAAGTACCAAACGTGACTCATATTCAAAAATCGGAAAATACTCTATCCCTTTTAATGCGATCGGATCGGCGGTAATCAGCAAGTCAAACTCACCAGTTTGTAAAAGCTCATGCGGATTGGCTTCAAAGCCTGAGGCAAAATCTAAATCTACATCTGGATATTGGATGCGATACTGATTGAGTAAAGGCATCAGCCAGTCAAAGCAGCTATGACATTCAGAGGAGAAAATAATACGTCCCGTCTGTCCATGGACAATGCGAGTAATATCACTTTGAGCAATCTGTACCTGAGGCAATATTTCATCTGCCAGTTTAAGTAATCGCTGTCCAACATTGGAAAAGCTCACAGGCCGACTGCGGCGATTTACGACTTCTACGCCAAACCATTGATCAATTTCACGCAATTGATGAGATAAGGCTGAAGGTGTAAGACACAGATCTCCTGCAGCGGCGACCAATGAACCATGTTCTCGTAAAGCAACTAAAGTTTTTAAATGACGAAGTTCTAACATGTCTTCCTGTAGAATTTTCATAAAGCATTTTCAATATGCTGATCATAAAGCATAAAATTTTTATCTGTTAGTTTTTTTCAGCTTTAAATAACAATGATGATATTTATTCAATTTATATTTATAGATACTAACATTCCTAGCAGATGACCCGACTTATATTTTAAAAGCTAATTTTGAAAACAAGAATGATTTGATGGTGAGGCTTTGCCTTCAGCAAATTCTGGATTTTATCCAGCCCTAGAGTAATACCATTCACTGGATCATCTTGAATCGCATCAACTGGTAATGCGCCAAGCAAGCCAACCCGACTCATCCACAATAGGATAAAGTTGGTATTAAACTGCCCGCCATTGTATAAAATATCACGCTCACCATCACCAATTGATACCATTGGAAATGCGGCTTTTAATGCCGGATGCTGGGTAGATGCCCCCAGCAGACTGGTAATACCTAGATAAGAAACACCATAGAGACCAATATTGCCATTTGACCATAACTGTTTGCCAGCCCAGTCAATAATTTCAAAACTGTCCTGCTGTTTAATGCCATCAAATGCCTGCCATACCCCTTCTGAAGAACCGGTACCATGTACATCTGCAGCTACTGTGGCATAACCACGGCCTACAAACTCAGGATTCGGGCCGCCTGCCATATCCGCAATCTGGCCTGCAAGGCCTGTATTGTAGAGTGTCTGGATTAAAATCACTGGATGTGGTTTAGTAAAATCGGGTTGTTTATTCTGATCAGCTGGCAAGGTAACACGAATTGCGATTTTGGTACCATCACGCATTTTAATCCACTGTACAGGCAAAGTAACCATATTGGGATAATCATAATCGCGAGTGTAATTACTCTATTGTGCATCTGAATTTGTGAGTAATGGTCGTTGAACTTGACTTTCGAACTGTCGTGTTCCTAATTTAGTATTTTTTAATGTAATGGCAGGTTGTGTCATGCCTGTAGAGTCAGTAAAAGATTGTGGTTCTAGGTAACTTAAATCTGAAGTGACTTGCTGAGGGGGGGGAAGTTTTATTGACCACACCCGCGGTCACGGTCACTGCAACCACACAGTGACCGTCGCTGCCATAGCAGCATAAAGTTTATTGAGCAGCTTCATTACTTATATCCTAATTATTAGGATGATGCATTCCTCGATCAATGAGACATGCATTTTTATCTATGTTCATAGTTTTTATTAAGTTTGATTTGACGAAATGATCTCCTTCTCTCTGTTTTTCTTTTTAGATCACTTCTTAACACTGCATTTATAAACTGACAATGCTCCTTGTCTGTTATAAAAATTCTTATACAAAACTATGCTTATTCACATCTTGATAGATTTTAGAAATTTCTGATTGAGAAAAAATTTTATAGAAATGTGATTTTCAAGACATTTTTACAAGATATTGCAACGTTACAGTAGATAGGTGAAATGTATTATTCATTATAGGAATAAGCAGATCCCAGATCTTGACATGTTATAAAAATAATCAATGCATCAAGAGACTGTAATTTATTACACCCTAACAATGAAAACTACAAATGCTGTTCTAGATTCTATTTATCCCGAGATAGCGAAAAAGCTGGATCGGAGAGCTAAATATAATTCCTTACCCTGTATTTTATTTTTAGACATTGACGGTACACTTTCAGAATTTCATCCAGATCCTGAACAGAGTTTTATCCCCTCTTCTACCCTAAATAATATTGCACAAATCCAGCAATTTTTACCTTTATATCTGGTTACTGGACGTTCTATCGAGCAAGCACAACGACTGATTCAGCCTTATCGCTGGAATATTATCGGATCACATGGCGTAGAGCTGCTACAGCAAGACGGTATAGGTCGAAAACTTTTTTATATCAATCACAAAGAACTTGAACAACTCAAATCTAGTGTACTTGAGCAGCAGCATAAATGGCAGCCGATCCGGGTAGAAACTAAAACCCATTCAGTTGCCCTGCATTTCCGTGAACATCCTGAATATGCAGATCAGGCAAAAGCCATTATTGATAATTATCTTAAACAATTTACAAGTTTTGAATTAAAAAGCGGCAAATGTGTCTATGAACTGGTTCCCCACGGTTGCAATAAAGGTGCGGCAATCCAGCATATTTTAGAGGATCTTGAAGCTGAGCAGTTTTACCCCATTTTCATTGGGGACGATTTAACGGATGAAGCTGGTTTTCACATCATTAATGACTATGGAGGTATGTCAATCAAAGTTGGCCCAGGAGAAAGCGCAGCCAAAGCTCGTTTAGACGACGTGGCAGATGTCGGTTTTTTCTTACATGAATTTTTAACATCACTAAAAGCGTTAAAACAAGAAATGAAAGGAGAAAAAACGTGTCCCGACTCATTGTATTATCCAACCGTGTAACATTACCGAATCCGAATGCCACTCAGGCAGGTGGTCTTGCGGTTGCTCTGGAAGATGCCCTAAATGGTATAGGCGGCATCTGGATGGGATGGAATGGCAAAAAGACGGCATATAGGCAAAATTCCTTTGACGTCCTGAAAGATCAGCAGATTGAATATCATACCTGTAGTTTCTCTGAAGCTGAATATCAGGGTTTCTACTGCGGTTTTGCGAATGGTGCACTATGGCCGCTAATGCATGACCAGAATCAATATATTGATTACTCAGATCAGGATTACCGGATCTATCAGGATGTCAATTTTAAGTTTGCCCGCCAGTTGCAGAAAATTATTGAACCGGGTGACATGATCTGGGTGCATGACTATCATTTCTTAAGTGTTGCACATTACTGCCGTCAGTTGGGCATGCGCAATCGTATCGGTTTCTTCCTGCATATTCCATTTCCAGAGACACAAAAGTGGAAAGATCTAGCCTGCAGCCAGCATCTTGCAGCGCATCTGGCACAGTACGACCTGCTTGGCATGCAAACGCAGCAGGATCAGAGAAACTGTTATGATTTCCTGAAAACTACCTTGTCTCTAACTGCACATACCAACAATATTCTGCGTAATGGACAGCGTCAGGTAGAAGTAAAAGCTTATCCGATCAGTGTGCATCCTACTGCAATCCAGCGTCGTGCGGGACAACTCACTGATACTGAACTGCCATTTGATTTCAGTTCATCACCTGATGTTAAACATATCATTTCAGTAGACCGAATTGACTATAGCAAGGGCTTATTACAGAAGGTGGATGCGCTGCGTCAATGTTTCCAGGAAACTCCTGAAATGTTGTCGAAGATACGCCAGTTTCAGATTGCCTGTCCTTGCAGACTGGAAGTTCCGACCTATGCCAATCTGTATCGGGATTTAAAACGAGGTGTCGATCAGCTGAATCAGGATTTCTCTCATACAGATCAACCGGTCTTTGACTGTCATTATGATGCTTTAGGCCATCATGCCTTGATGCGTTTATATCGCAAGTCGGAAATCTGCTGGGTCAATTCGGTACGTGATGGCATGAATCTGGTAGCGAAGGAATATATTGCTGCTCAAGATCCAGAAAATCCGGGCATTTTGATTCTGTCCAAATATGCGGGTGCTGCTGAGCAGATGCGTGAAGCTTTACTGGTCGATCCTCATGATAACAACAGCATGATCAAAGCCTTAAAGCTGGCAGTAAAAATGCCAAAGTCTGAACGTATTGCACGTTATCAGGCGCTATTTCAAGGCCTAAGGGACTATGACATAGTGCATTGGCGTGATTGTTTCTTAAAAGATCTTAAACACGTAAGTAGCCAGTATATTTACCAGCCACTTAGTAAGTCACCCTCTCACGATCTTTATTTACAGCATTAAATTGCTTTGATTTAAACAAAAAACACCAGCTTTATGCTGGTGTTTGTGTTTTTTCTGCTTCTGCCGCAGTTGCTGGAGCAGAAGTCAGCTGGTTCAGTACAGTAATACTGATCAGGCCAACTGCAATGATAAAGAATACCTGGCTTAGACCTATGATCTCGCTTCCGAATCCCACCAATGCTGGCCCAAGCAAAGAACCGGTATAAGCAAATACAGAAACATAAGATAAAGCAATATGTTTTGGTAATTCAGTTTGACGTCCTGCACGTGAGAACATCAACGGAACGATATTGGCGCTACCCAGACCCAGGATCGCATAGCCAATCAAAGCCACATACCACACTGGTGCAAATACCACAGTCAGAAGACCCAAACCTGCCAAAGTGGCACTGTACAGAATCGTGTTCTTTTCACCAAAGAAGCGAATAATCAAATGGCCACTTAAACGTCCTGCAACCATTAAAGCAGCAAAGCAACTGTAAGCTAGACCAGCTTGAGATGCTTGAACTTTAAATTGAGTATTCAGGTAAATTCCACTCCAGTCCATCGCTGCGCCTTCAGACAGAAAAGCGATAAAACAGATCAATCCCATGCAAAGAATTGCAAATGTTGGACGTGGTTTATGGGCAACTTTCTGGGTAGTATCTTCAGATTCTGTTGCTTCAGCTGCAGCTTCTGCTTTTAGACAGAATGGCACAGCAAATACCATGATTAGTAAAATGCTCATACTGATCACCAGTACACTCAAAGGCAGTGCAAGACCAAATGCCAGCATACTGGTCATACCCAACACACCTGCCAAACCACCCAGGCTACATACGCCATGGAACAGTGACATCATGCTTTTACGTTGCTGACTTTCCAGTTTAATTGCCTGAAGGTTAACCGATACGCCGAGTGCGCCAGCGCTAGCACCGAAGCAGAATAAAGCGGCTGCCAATAGCAATTTAGTCGGGCTAAATGCCAATGCAGGCAGAATCAAAACAAATGCAGCCAGTACCGTAGCAATAACGGAACGACAGCCGTAACGATGTGCCATACGACCTGCCAATGGCATGGCAATCATTGAACCTACGCCCGCGGCAAGCAATAGCACACCGAAATCCGAATGGCTCAAATTCAGGCGCTGCTGCACCAGTGGAATCAACGGTGCCCAGGCAGCGGTACTAAAACCTAGAGCGAAAAAACATAGTGCAGTGGCAATACGTTGCCAATGACTACGTGGAAGCGCACGAAGAGAAGCAGGTAATAACGGAGCGTACATAGTAAGAACCAGTAAAAATTTCGGTGCGGTATCCCAAACCGTTGATCCATAGAAAAACCCCATGAACTTATACTTGAAATGTATTAGTTCACAGGGCTTAATTTGGATGAATTATAAGCGGTTTTATTTTAAATGGAATAGGTTTTAATCAAAAAAATCGGCCAAATTGTTAAGCCTATGATTCATTGAAAAATATAGTTTCAAAAATTTTCAAATAATTTTTCTCAGGCATTTTGTATTGGATTTGTTATCCTGATTTTGTCGTTCAATGCTCCATAAAAATTGTGAAAATCCTTCACGGACACGTGAAATCAGGCGACTGCTGGTTACCACTCTCAACTGGTTAGACCAGGTAATATGCATTCCCATTTTTTCCGCGCGTTTAACCAGATCTACATCTTCATGACATGGCATAGGTTTGAAGCCACCAAGAAGCTTATAACTCGATGCTTTAAAACAAAGGTTAGCACCATGAATATGCCGATGCCCCATATAATCCTGATAATGGTGCAGATATTTTTTTTGGGTAGCTAAACTTAAGTGCTCCCATTGCGCAATTTCAACGACTCCGCAAATCACATGTGTAGGCTGATGCAGCAGCATGGTCTTAAACCAGTCTGGATGTACTCTGGAATCTGCATCCGTACAGCAAATCCAGTCATAGCCTTGTTGGATCAAATGCTGTATACCGAGATCACGGGTTTTTCCTACACAACGATAGTTACAACTTATAGCTAAAACATTATAAGTGTTTAACTTTTCTGCTGTAGCATCAGTACAGCTATCCATCACGACAAGAATTTGAATTTGTATGCAATGACTTTGAGGCATGTCCTGATAAAATTTTTGGCGTGCCTGTTCCAATGCCTGCAGACAACATTCGATTTCTTCTTCTTCGTTACAGGCCGGAATGACGACACCAATTTTTTTCATAACAATCCTTCTTGTACGGCTATCGAATTTACATCATGTGTCCAGACATCCAGAAAAAAATCGGCATCCTGTAACTGTGTGTGGTGATAATAATGCAATCGCTGTTTTAAAATCTGATGAACCTGTTCTCCATTCAGACTGAAGCCTTCAATCGCATGTCGCCAGTGGCAAGCCACAATACAGCCTTGTGGACTGAGATGCGTATTCATCCATTCTATCAGTTGCAGCAGAATATTTTCTTCAAGGTAATATAGCATTTCGCTGGCAACAATCAGATCAAACTGCTGGGTTGGCAAATCCAGTGGCACAATCCCCTGCACCACTTTGACATGATCATGGATTAGGCGTTGATTCGCTAGCTGTATGGCGGTCGAATTGGCATCCATACACAGTAAAGCTTCGCATCGTTCAGCTAGTTCGGCGCTCAGTACTCCATTACTACAGCCAATTTCAATACCATTTTTAAATTTCGGATAAGGTAGTACAGCCAATGTCATATCGCGTTTGCGCTTCTCATACCAGCGCTGTTCATACTGCCAGGGATCGCCATTATTTATGCGATACAGCTCGGCGAAGTAGTCATGATTATAGATGGCCTTCGTCATCAATATAGACCTCCCATGGCTGTAAAAGACGTGCTAATGCGCTGCCCGATACGATAGCAGCTTTACCTGTACTGGAGTCCGGTTCAAGCTGGCTTTTAAAACATTGCATGGCTTCTATTTTACGCGCTAACTGCTTTGCGTTGAGTTCAAGTCTAAGGGCTTTATGCCAAGGAATACGACTATCTCCAGGACTGGCCCAATGCCAGGTCCAGATCAGCACCTGTAAACATTTTAAAGAATGCGTTGCTGCAAGCTGTTTGCTTACCTGACCTGTAATCTCATGATCAGGATGGCCATCATGTTCAAAAGTGGTTACCAGAATATCATTTGCTTGCAAATACGGTTTTAAAGCAGCAACCAACTGGTCACGTTGTTGCGCTACTTCACCATCCTGGATATTCAGCGCAATACGCTGTATCGATTGTTTCAGATCGAGAACGCCTAAAGCATTTATTGTTTCCTGGGGTCGGATATGATCCAGCTGCTCTGGTGTATATAGTCTGGAGTCGGGATGACTTGCTGTGCCATTGGTGACTGCAAACAGAACAATCTCATAACCCGTTGCATCCAGCTGCTGAATCAGTCCACCACAGCCAAGAACTTCATCATCCGGATGTGGAGCAACAATACAAATGCGACTATTTAGGGGAAATATTTTACTCAGTTCAAGCGCTTTTAAATGATGGAGCTGCTGACTCTGCTGCCATTCTTCTAGCGCTGTTCCTTCACCCTGAATAATACGGTCTTCAACGATTGGATGTTTTAAAGTGCCCATGTCTGTTCATCCTCCATCGTCAGTTGACCAATACACTGCAAATCAAATGCAGCATGGCTTTGCCGGATAAATACGGGCAAATCTGCTACACAGCGGGCAAAATCCACCTGCTGGCAATATGGTGCTGCACCCAAGGCTTTACCACAAAGTTCCAGTACTGCCAGTGCAGTGTCTTCGACCTGGGCACGTAAAGCTCGAATTATCAATTCATGGTTATATCTAGGGTCGGCATCAATCAATTTAGCAGTTTCATGAAATAGTGCACGAGTTGCATACAGCTTGCTACTGACCTCACCCAGATACATTTCTCTAAATGGATTAGTTTTATGATGCATGGCATGTTTTAAATAACCAGCCAGTTTGAGTGTTGCACCAAACCAGCAGGCAGCGACGCCAGCCGCACCATGCCAAAATCCATGACGATCCAGATAATAGTTTGGCTTGCTAATGGTTTTGACTTTGACCTGATTGAAGCTGACCTCAGCCGTGCGTGTATATTGCATCCCTACAGCATGCCAGGCACTGGTATTGATCTGAATCCCATGCTGGGTCATATCTACCAGTAACAGTTGCGAGTGTTCTTCTTCATCCCGATAGGTCAATAAAGCCTGCTGTACCTGACCCGCGGCTGAACACCATGGTTTAATTCCGGAAAGCAGATCATCTTCCAGCTGCAAAGGTTTAGGACCACCCTCTGCCGCCCAGATAGCAGTCAATCCGACAATCTGCTCAGGATCAGCATGTAGTTCATGCAGTATCGCCAGTACATCCAGATGCGATTCATATAGCTTGGCCAGACTCAAGTCTATGGCAGAAACCTGACTCAGGATTTGCCAGCGTTTTAAGGTCTGTCCTTCACCCGGGTATGGCACCTCCAGACTGTGTGGAATCAGCTGATGTAAAGCGTGATCAATCCGCTGCTCAGGATCAGTCGAAGAAGAATTAAATTCTACTTTTAATTGTTCGACCAGCTGTTTGAGGTACATTCATCTTCCTCATTAAATATCATTAAGATTCTTTTATCGGGTTTTTAAAGATGAATAGCAAAGTGAGTATTTGACTATTCATTATGTAAATCACTGTTTATGAATTAATTTATGCCCAGTATTGGCGCAAAATACTGTAGCTTTTTGTCAGGAATTTGTCTGATTTGTAAATCTTAGATATTTAAAGCCATCAAAAAACCGCCTATCTTGAGGCGGTTTTTTGATGCAGCTATCTATGGATTACTGCTGGGCTACAAACTTGGCACGTGCTGCATGCAGTTTTTTATAGCTATCAATCAGGCGTAAATGACGATCCAGACCTTCAAGCTTCATACTGGTTTCAGTCAGGCCATAGAAACGAACTGTGCCCTCAACTGAACCCATCACCGCATCCATACGTTCATCACCAAACATACGGCGGAAGTTGTGCTCATAATCTTCCAGTTCCATGTCATCATCCAGCATGACTTCCAGAACGACATTCATGCACTGGTAGAACAGGCCACGTTCAACGGTATTGGTATTAAACTGCAGGAACTGCTCAACCAGATCTTTGGCTTCTTCAAATTGCTGCAAAGCCACATAAATCAGAAGTTTCAGTTCAAGAATAGTGAGCTGGCCCCATTCAGTATTTTCATCGAACTCGATACCGATCAAGGTTTTGATCTCGGTATAGTCATCCTCATCTGCTTCTTCCAGACGCTCAACCAATGCTTGCAGTTGTTCATCATCCAGTCGATGCAGATTCAGGATATCTTCACGATATAACAAAGCCTTGTTGGTATTGTCCCAAACCAGATCTTCTACCAGATAGATTTCCGAATAGCCCGGTACCAGAATACGGCAAGCGGTGGCACCCAAATGCTGATACACCGCCATATAAACTTCATGGCCCATGTCTTCAAGAATCGTGAATAATTCCTGAGCTTCATCCGCATTCGAGTTTTGACCATTATTGGTGAAATCCCACTCGACAAAATCATAATCTGATTTCGCGCTGAAGAAACGCCAAGACACTACACCACTAGAATCAATAAAGTGCTCAACAAAGTTATTCGGTTCAGTTACTGCATTGCTGCTAAAGGTTGGCTTTGGCAGATCATTCAGACCTTCAAAACTACGGCCTTGTAACAATTCAGTCAGACTGCGCTCTAATGCCACTTCAAAGTTAGGATGGGCACCAAATGAGGCAAATACACCGCCGGTACGTGGGTTCATCAGGGTGACACACATCACCGGGAACTGACCGCCTAGTGAGGCGTCTTTAACCAGCACCGGGAAACCTTGCTCTTCTAAGCCTTTAATGCCTTCGACAATTTTTGGATATTTTGCCAGAACCTGTTCAGGCACATCTGGAAGTGCGAGTTCACCTTCCAGAATTTCACGTTTTACCGCACGCTCAAAAATTTCAGACAGACATTGCACTTGTGCTTCCGCCAAGGTATTGCCGGCGCTCATACCATTACTGAGGTACAAGTTTTCGATCAGATTCGACGGGAAATAAACCGTTTCACCATCAGACTGACGTACAAATGGCAATGAACAGATGCCACGTGCAGTATTACCGGAGTTGGTGTCATACAGATGGGTACCCAATAACTCATCTTCAGGATCATAAATTTCACGGGTATGTTCATCTAAAACTTCTGCAGGCAGTTCGCCATTTGGACCCGGCTGAAACCATTTTTCATCTGGATAATGCACAAATTCTGCATTGGCAATATCTTCACCCCAGAACTGATCATTATAGAAGAAGTTGCAGTTCAGACGTTCAATAAATTCACCCAAGGCAGATGCCAGCGCACTTTCTTTGGTTGAACCTTTACCATTGGTAAAACACATTGGCGACTGCGCATCACGGATATGTAGCGACCACACATTCGGCACGATATTACGCCAAGAGGCAATTTCAATCTTCATGCCAAGTCCTGCCAGAATTGCAGACATATTGGCAATCGTTTCTTCTAGCGGAAGGTCTTTACCCGGAATAAAAGTACTATTTTCGGATGCCAGACTTGGAATTAACAAGGCCTGAGCATCGGCATCAATGCTTTCCACTTCTTCAATAACAAATTCAGGACCGGTTTGAATTACTTTTTTGACGGTACAACGGTCGATCGAACGTAAAATCCCTTGGCGGTCTTTTTCAGAAATATCAGCCGGCAGTTCCACCTGAATTTTAAAAATCTGTTTATAGCGGTTTTCAGGATCAACAATATTGTTTTGCGAAAGGCGGATATTATCGGTTGGAATGTCACGTGCTGCGCAATAGACTTTGACAAAATAAGCCGCACAAAGTGCTGATGACGCCAGAAAATAATCGAATGGACCGGGTGCCGAACCATCGCCTTTATAGCGGATCGGCTGATCGGCAATCACCGTGAAGTCATCGAACTTGGCTTCCTGGCGTAGATTATCGAGATAATTGACCTTAATTTCCATGTGGATACCTAAATATTCTTATGTGCCGTCACGGACAGATAAGATGCTGAATCTGAATATACAAGCCGGTTCACGGAGGAGAACTTGAATGAAAAATAGAAAATGGTCAGGTTATGCCATTTGACTAAGTGTCTGGATAACGCTGCCGAGAATGGCCGCTATTATAGAATTATTTTATGAAATTGATAATGTTTGTCTGAAATTCTGGCAGATTAAACTAGGCCCTCAGTCTTTCCTGAGCTACAGGAGCATGAATCTACTTCAAGTCATGAATTATATGATCAATCAAGGTTGCGGATGAGGCAGATTTTCACCTGCCTAGTCTGAATGATTTCATAATTTTAAAAATCATAACTCAGTGCAACTACTGCAAGATTACGCTGCTTGTCATCATAACGGTCATAACCGCCAAAGATATATTCACCAGACACACTCAACTGCGGTAAAAGCGTATAACTAAGTCCGGCAGAAGCATAACGAAAGGCAACCTGCTTTTCGGTATCGCCCAGTTCACCACCCTCATATTTGCCTTCATCGTTAAAATAGCTCCCTGCTGCCGTAACGCTGGCATTCAGACGATCATTTAACTGGTGGCTCAGATTCAGCGTATAAAAGGTATCGCCCTGATTGGCATAAGCCACATCATACAGATAGGTCGATACGCTGGCGCCGATACTGGTCTGATCATTCAATGCACGACTTACATTTAAGCCCAACTCATTTCCAGTGGTGTTCTCACCGCCCGGATAATAATAGGTAGCATTCCATAAATCCCAGTCATAGTTTTCGCTGCTATGGGTATAACCCAGCAAAAAATCATGCTCGAATTTGTCTGAACGATGTCCCGAACGTCCCTGCACTTCTGCATAAGAGTATCCAAGCGTAGATCCCCAATATCCGACATAAAAATTGCCATAAGCCAGATTCAATGCTGCCTGCACAGCAAGGTCGTCATTTTCAGGTGCATTGGTTAAACCACGGGAGACGTACTTGGAGACCACACTCAAGTTTCCGCTTGCTTCTATTTTTTTTACTTCCGCATCATCGGCATAACAGTAAAGACTTGAAACAGCAGCACAGCCAAACAGCACTGCTTTATATAACATTTTCATAAAATATAAATTGTATTAAGCACAGGCTAAATAAGACCTAAACCGGTGACGGCCTTATAAAGCTTGAGGTAAAGTAAATTTTGCTTTATTCCTGTTTGCATTCGGCAACAGAAAATTAAGCTATGAGTTAAGCGTGAGATGCCTTGTAGAAAGGTGCAGATGAAGGCGTAAGAGCAGGCTTGCCACGAATATGATCTGCCAGTTTTTCAGCGATCATAATTGTAGTTGCATTGAGGTTACCGGTAATGATCAAAGGCATGATCGAGGCGTCAATCACACGCAGACCCTGCATTTCATGTACGCGTCCATAACCATCGACAACCGCCATGTCATCCTCACCCATTTTACAGCTACACGATGGATGATACGCGGTTTCTGCATGATTACGAACAAATTCATCAATTTCAGCATCTGTTTGTAGATGTTTTCCCGGACTGATTTCTTCACCGCGATAAGGATCAAGTGCCGGCTGCTGCATAATTTCCCGGGTGATCCGGATCGCATCGCGGAACTCGCGCCAGTCCTGTTCCGTACTCATATAGTTAAACAGAATACTTGGATGCTCAAACGGGTCTTTGGATTTCAGACGGACACGGCCACGCGACGGCGAACGCATTGAACCAACATGAGCTTGAAAACCATGCTCATGAATGGCATTGGTGCCATTGTAGTTAATCGCAATCGGTAAAAAGTGATACTGAATATTCGGCCATTCAAATTCATCTGAAGAGCGGATAAAACCACCTGCTTCAAACTGATTGCTCGCGCCAATGCCCTTACCCAAAAATAACCATTCTGCCCCAATCATCGGCTGGTTATACCATTTCAAAGCCGGATATAAGCTCACCGGTTTTTTGCACTGATATTGCAAGTACATTTCCAGATGGTCTTGCAGGTTTTCACCCACTCCCGGTAAATCCTGAACTACAGGAATATCCAGACTTTTTAACAGTTCAGCCGAACCCACACCAGAACGTTGCAGGATTTGCGGTGATGCAATTGCACCAGCACAAAGTAGCACTTCACGATCGGCAAACACCTGAATCGGCTGCAAGGTATTTTGCCCCTCAAAATATTCCACACCAATCGCCTGATTACGATTAAACAGAATACGGTTGGTCATAGCGTGGGTAATAATCGTGAGATTATCCCGACCTTTGGCCATATCGAGATAACCACGTGCTGTACTGGAACGACGGCCTTGCGGCGTCACAGTTCGATCCATCGGACCGAAGCCTTCCTGTTGGTAACCGTTCAGATCATCGGTACGTGGATAACCGGCCTGTACACCCGCTTCGATCATGGCATGAAACAGTTCATTATTGCCCTGTTTAGGCGTTGCCACCGAAACCGGTCCAGAATCGCCATGATAATCATTGCCACCAATATCACGGCTTTCCGCTTTTTTATAATATGGCAGACATTCGGCATAGCTCCAGTGTTCAAGCCCCTTCAGGCTGGCCCACTGTTCCAGATCCATGGCATTACCGCGAATGTAGCACATGCCGTTAATTAACGAAGAACCACCCAAGCCTTTACCACGACCGCATTCCATCCGACGGTTATTCATATGTGGTTCGGGGTCGGTCAGGTAGGCCCAGTTATAGCGTCGTCCCTGTAATGGATAAGCCAAAGCGGCTGGCATCTGGGTTCTAAAATCCAGCCGATGATCCGGACCACCCGCTTCCAGCAACAAGACTTTGATCTCTGGATCTTCCGTTAAACGCGCTGCCAATACATTACCCGCAGAACCTGCACCAATAATAATATAGTCGTAATTCATTCATCCTCCCCTTATGCGTTAAACACGGATTGGAAAGGACTCAATTCCACCTGAACTGATTTGGTCTGGGTATATTGCTGTAGTGTGACAATACCGTTTTCGCGACCGACACCCGAATGTTTATAGCCACCCACTGGCATTTCTGCTGGAGATTCACCCCAGGTATTGATCCAGCAAATACCGGCTTCGATTTGATGAATAATACGATACGCACGTGCCAGATTTAGTGTCACGACACCAGCGGCCAGACCATACTCGGTGTCATTGGCGCGACAAATAGCCTCTTCTTCTGAGTCATAACTCAAAATACTCATGACTGGACCAAAGATTTCTTCACGGACAATCGTCATGTCGTCACGGCAATCGGTAAATACCGTGGGTAGCACATAAGCGCCTTGGGCAAATTGCTCATCTTCGGCACGGCCACCACCACAAAGTAAACGAGCGCCTTCTTTTTTGCCCTGTTCGATATAATCCAGCACTTTTTCCATATGAGAGAAGCTGGACACTGGACCAAAATTGGTGTCAGGATCAAGTGGATCCCCCATACGGATATAAGGAATGCGCTGCAGAATCTTTTCTTCGAATTCTGCTTTTAAGGCTAAAGGTACAAATACGCGGGTACCATTGGTACAGACCTGACCGGAACTGTAGAAGTTGGCCATCATGGCTATATCTGCTGCCAGATCCAGATCGGCATCTTCGCAGATAATCAGCGGGGATTTTCCACCGAGTTCCATGGTGACTTCTTTCAGACTGGAATTCGCAGCTTGGGCCATGACTTTTTTGCCGGTGGCAACACCACCAGTAAATGAAACTTTAGCTATGTCCGGATGTGAGGTCAGATAAGCACCAATTTCACCGCCACCTGTCACCACATTAAAGACACCATGCGGAACACCGGCTTCGGTATAAATTTCTGCCAGTTTTAACGCAGTTAAAGGTGTTACTTCACTGGCTTTAAAGATCATGGCATTGCCTGCTGCCAGTGCAGGAGCCGATTTCCATAAGGCAATTTGAATCGGGTAATTCCATGCACCAATTCCGGCCACCACACCCAGAGGTTCACGACGGGTATAAATAAATGATGTTTCTCGTAGTGGAATTTGCTGGCCTTCGAGTGCTGGCAAAATACCCGCATAATATTCGAGCACATCAGCGCCCGTTGCAATATCGACAGTTGAGGTTTCACTAAAAGCCTTACCACTGTCGAGAGTTTCTAAACGTGCCAGCTCGTCATTGCGTTCACGAAGAATAGCGACAGCCTTGTTTAAGATACGGGAACGTTGAATCGCCGTCATTTCTGCCCAGACTTTCTGGCCTTGCTGAGCGGATTTTACCGCACGGTCGATATCGTCTTTGCTGCAAATCTGGACTTCTGCCAGAACTTCGCCGGTCGCCGGATTAATTGTTTCAAATGTGCTGTTGGATGTAGCATCGACAAATTGTCCGTGGATATAAGGACGTTGCAGATTAAAGTGTGTCAATGGGATTCCCTCGCAGTTGAGTCATTCTTGAGTTGCTGTCGGATATAGTCACTACAAAGTTCTATCGGCATTTCAGGGTCAAGTTCTTCATTGATCAGTGCACCCCTTAACCAGAAGCCATCAATCAGCGCAGCCAGTCCTTGAGCGGCTTTTTCAGCTTGTGCCTTAGGCAGCACTTTCATGAATTCATGCTTGATATTGGAATGCAGGCGGTAATGGTTGACCTGCTGTAAACGGTGTAAATCAGGTTGATGCAGACTGCTGGCCCAAAATGCCAGCCATACTTTCATGGCCGCTTTATCTGTTTGTGGGGCAGCAAAGTTGCCTCGCACAATGGCCAGTAAACGTTGTTCAGGTGTGCTATCCACTTGGGACTGCATTTCTGCAACAGACTTACCTAACTGCTGCAATAAATAACGCATCGTTGCTTCAATGAGCCCATTTTTACCGCCAAAATAATGACTTATGATGCCGGTTGATACTCCGGCGCGCTGGGCAATCTGACTGATTGAGCTTTCAGCAAAACCCAATTCATTCACGGCAGCTAAGGTGGCATCGATTAATTGCTGGCGACGGATCGGCTGCATACCAACTTTTGGCATAGGACTAACCTGAATAACGGATGTAACAATAAAAAATCACTCTGCTAAAGCAAATAGCTGAATGATGTAACAATTCATAAACGCTTTTTTAATTGAACGTTCAATTAATAAAAATTATAGTACCAGCTCACCCTTGATGTACAGCGCAGTTTGTTTTGGATTTGCAAAAGTTTGTAATTCACAAAAACAAGGCAGCTTTACCGCAGGCTCTTGCTTTCAAATCACACTGCACTGTAGATCATCCGGCAACAAAACGATGGTCATGGATTTATGCAAAAGAAAAACGAAGAGGTGCAAGATAGTCTGAATAAAGTGGTCTTTTATTTTTCGGCAACGCTTATTCTGCTGTTTTCTATCATCACCATTTTATTTAATGAACAGGCCAATCAGGTTATTACCAATATTTTAAACTGGGTCAGTGCGACCTTTAGCTGGTACTACCTGTTGGCGGCAACACTGTATCTGGTCTTTATCCTGTTTATCGCCTGCTCACGTTATGGCGAGATTAAATTGGGTCCTAAACATTCCAAACCGGAATTCAGCCTGCTGAGTTGGTCGGCGATGCTATTTTCTGCCGGAATCGGGATTGACCTGATGTTTTTCTCGGTGGCAGAACCGCTTTCCCATTATATGCATCCACCGGTGGGCGAAGGTGAAACCTTTGAAGCTGCACGTTAGTCCATGGTCTGGACCCTATTTCACTATGGTTTAACCGGCTGGAGTATGTACGCGCTGATTGGGGTCGCACTGGGCTATTTCAGTTATCGTTATAACTTGCCACTGACCATCCGTTCGGCACTCTATCCCATCTTCGGTAAAAAAATTAATGGTCCAATTGGACATACAGTAGATACTGCTGCGGTACTCGGGACGATTTTTGGTATTGCCACCACCTGCGGTATTGGCGTCGTACAATTAAATTATGGTCTGCATGTGCTGTTTGGTTTACCGGAAAATCTCTGGGTCCAGACCGCTTTAATTCTGGTGGCCGTGATTATTACTATTTTTTCTGTCGCTGCGGGGGTCAACAAAGGTATTCGCATTCTTTCAGAGATCAATATTTACGTATCGATCGGATTACTGCTGTTCATTCTATTTGTCGGCAATACCGAGTTTTTACTGGGTGCCTTGATCCAGAACTTTGGCGACTACATCAGCCAGTTTCCTCAACTGTCTTTGACCAGTTTTCCTTTTGAGCAGCCGAAAGAATGGATGAATAGCTGGACCTTGTTCTTCTGGGCCTGGTGGATCGCCTGGTCACCTTTTGTGGGGCTGTTCTTGGCACGGATTTCACGTGGTCGTACCATTCGTGAATTTGTCACTGGGACTTTGGTTATTCCATTGTTATTTACCCTGACCTGGTTATCTATTTTTGGTAACAGCGCTTTATATAGCGTCATTTTTGATGGTAATACTCAGCTTGCAGCGACCGTTCTCGATAACCCGGCCCACGGTTTTTATGATCTGTTAGCGCAATATCCCGGCTTTATGTTTACCGCAGGCGTGGCCACGATTACCGGTTTATTGTTCTATGTGACCTCGGCAGATTCTGGAGCATTGGTATTAGGCAATTTCACCACTAAATTTAGCAATATCGAGCATGACTCTCCACGCTGGCTCAGTATTTTCTGGGCGATTGCGATTGGCTTGTTGACCTTGGCGATGCTGATGGCCAATGGCGTGACAGCATTACAGAACACCACGATTATTATGGGCCTGCCCTTTAGTTTCGTGATTTTCTTTGTGATGGCTGGCTTATATAAATCTTTGCGACTTGAAGATTTTCGTCAAGCCAGCACCAGCCTAAATGCAGCGCCTGTTGTCGGCAATGTCGATATTTTCAACTGGAAGAAACGTCTGAGTCGGGTCATGTTGCACCCCAGCTTGAGCCAAACCCGAAACATGCTGGATGACGTGTGTAAACCGGCAATTCAGGCTGTGGCCAGCGAGCTAATCAGCAAAGGGATACACGTTGATGTACAGGAAAAACCGGTTGATCATGAACCTGAACTTTATCATCTGGATTTAGTCATTCAGCTGGATGAAGAAGAAAACTTTGTCTATGCCATTTGGCCAGTACGTTATGACACGCTAAACTTCAGTGCCCGCGGGAAACGCACCAAACGTTATTACTACCGTCTGGAAAGTTACCTGTTTGAAGGCTCTCAGGGCAATGATCTAGTGGGTTATAGCAAAGAACAGGTGATCAATGACATTCTGGATAAATATGAACGTCATATGATGTATCTGCATATCAACCGGATTAGCCCGGGTAAACGCCCACTATTTCCAGATCGCGAATCTTAGGATAAGACCCATTAAAAAGGATTGAATAATGTCAGAAACTTTAAATGCCTTTGCCCTGTTCTTCTCCCTGCTCAATCCTTTTTTGATGAGTATTTACATGCTCGGAATTATCCGTAATTCCGAGGCTAAAGTATTCAACATGGCATTGATTCAGGGCAGTCTGATCAGCTTTATTGTGTTCATCATTTTTGCAAAAACTGGTGAAGCCTTCTTTCAGGAAGTGCTGCATGTCCGCTTTGAATCCTTTCAGATTTTTGGCGGTATTATCTTTCTGGTGATTGGCTATCGTTATGTATTTGAAGGTGCCGATACGATTGGGGTCATGCGTGGTGCACCCAGTCATCTGGCGGGCACCATTGCCATGCCCTTTATGATTGGTCCAGGAACCATTTCGGCATCCGTGATTACCGGCATTCAGCTCAGTTTATGGCAAACCATTCTGGTGATTTTCTCTACCCTGTTTCTGACCTGTAGCCTGTTAATTCTGATGAAATATTTACATGATCATTTACAGCATAAATACTCCAACTATATCGATTTATATGTCGATATTGTTGGTCGTGTTGCTGCACTGCTGATTGGGACAATTGCGATTGATATGATTGTCACGGGCGTAAATGGCATCATGCAAGGTTAATTCAATCATTATAAAAGCCGTCTTAACTGTTTATTGCGCGTCACCAGCCCTAAGACTTTTCGGCGGGCCATAATATCTTCTTGACTGCATTTCAGCATTTCACTGAGTTGTTCAATAGGTAAATTATTATTTTCAATCAGTATAATGTCCTGCTCACGTGTCCAATGGGCCGTGAGCAATTTAGCGGTTAATTTCTTGGTATTTACTCTCATTCATTTCAACGCATCATCAAACAATTGATTTCAGTTTAAAACACTATAAATCATATGCTGTTGAAGTCTGGTAAATCCATGTTTATCAAGTTATAGCACCCTTTTCACTGTGCTCAAGGCGTCTTTTGGCTGACTCACTGGACTCTGACTGGTAACGCTGGTTTGCACATTCGATTTGAGTACATAATGAAGCTTGCCTTCTGCATCCTTGGTAATCGACTCAATATCAATATTACGTACCAGTTGACCATTAATCAGTAACCTCGTATTTGGATCCTGTTTGATTTCAATCAGATTTTTAGAGCTCAACTGTTCCGTAGTGCTTTTATCATAAAGCGCCATCGGGCTATCCAGATTTTCTTCGGCATATTTTAAACGCTGCTTTAAAGATGGATGCCGTTGCATAAATGCAGGTAACTTGCTTTGTATCGGGTATTCTTTCAGAAAAGTCGGATAGAACTGAGCGAATACTGCAATTCCCTGTTTAGGGTTATATCCTGCTCTTGCCATAAGTTCGAGTCCCAACAAATCTGCTTCTTTCTCCATGCGGCGCTGATAGGTACTACCATACCCATCATGTAATACGCCCGTAATCAGTGCTGAAGTTCCTGCTGTTGCCCAGGCAGTTCCCACTAAAAGTGGACTTACAATATATTTCCAGCTCTGTGTTTCACGCTGGTGCTCACGAATAACATGTGCCATTTCATGCGCCAGAACGTAAGCCAGCGCTTCATCATCCAGCATCGCACGATTTACCATCTTGTGGCTCATGAAAATCATGCCATTAGCCAAGGCACCTGCATTGGATTTGTCTGAATGATAAAGATGAACGCCCCATTTAATTGTTCGATCTGCTGAAATGTAATGATCCGTATAAGGAATTATTCTGTTCATAATTTTAGCGCAACGTATTTCAGCTTCACTTAAATATTCTTTTTCGATAAGTCCCGTTTTTTGGGTAAATTTACGCTTCGCCTGTTCAACGACCTGATCTTGAGATAACAACATGAGTTGTTTACGGTCAGCTCCGTGTCCCATATGAGTGGTATTGATACAACCCGTTAGAGCCCCAACAGCAATGAGTGCTGAAAATAAATTTTTCATACAAAAAATTACATTTTATTAACATTTGATTGTAGTTTTAGCGGAATTCTTTTGAATTGTGAAGCTGTATTTAATAAATGTTTGGTCACTATTCTATTGCTAATCACTTAGAAAATAATTTTTTCAACTAAGCTTCTGAATTAATTATTTTTATATTAAAAATGAGAATTGGTTAAGGTTAAATTAGGATAAGCAGAATTAAAGCAAAGAAATAAGATTAAAAAAAGTAGCAGTACTCATTTCTAACTTAATCCTCCCTTTTATTCATATAAAAGCAATCTGAAAAATCATTCATGCGGATTTCGTGTCTATGAAGTGAATTTGAAACAGTAAATACATATTTAAATTGTATCTCTATTCAATGGCTTCTATTTTTAAAGAATTAAGATAAGCCAAGGAGATCGAGATGAAATTAATAACAGCAATTATTAAACCATTCAGACTCGATGATGTACGTGCTGAACTTTCTCATCAGGGTGTTCATGGTTTGACAGTCACTGAGGTAAAAGGTGCCGGACGCCAGAAAGGTCACTCTGAAATGTATCATGGTGCTGAGTATAGTGCTGAATTCCTTCCGAAAGTAAAAGTAGAAGTTGCCGTCCCAGATGAAAAGGTAGATCAGGTGATTGAAGGTATCATTAAAGCGGCATGTACCGATAAAATTGGTGATGGCAAAATTTTTGTCACTCCTTTAGAGCAGGTCGTGCGAATCAGAACCAGCGAAACTGGAGTAGCAGCAATTTAGGCATCTTTTGTAAAAGTAAAAATTTATCTCTACAGAAATGCTGTTTATGAATCTATGCAAATTATATTTCAGTTAGTGGATCTATATAACTTGATAACTTGCAGAACAGCTCACCCATCTCATGATGAAGTGAGCTTTATTCTGGATAACTTGAGTATTTATTTTTGAGTTTTAGCTTCGACTGTTTTGGCATGTAAGACTTCGCTATCTGCTACCGTTACTTTCTTTTTCTCAAGATATTCTGCTGCCTTAGCAATATTTTTTTCTGCAAAATGCAAACCACCCTCACCTGCCATAGTGACGGTCGTAAACATGCAAATGCCACCTAATAATGCGAGAGTAGATATTATTCTTACTTTCATCGCTTCCCCTCCAAATTTGTAATTACTGAATTGATTTTTCTTTGTTTTAGACCAAGCAATTATTATTCCAATTCATAAATTGGATATCTTTTATTCATTATAATATAACATAATATTTATTAAATAAAGCAATGCAATATCAATCACATATTTTTACCTAATCTTCTCTTTATAAAGTTTAGATGAAATATAAAAAAAACCTCAAAAATGCTTCATCTTTGAGGTTTTAAGATAGGCAATATTCTGTTTCGAACGTAGGTCTTGATTCTGTTTTTATTTTTGAGTTTTAGGCAGGAAGAAACTCAGTATGCCCAATAATGGCAGGTATGAACATAACTGGAATACCCAGGCAATGCTGGTATGATCTGCCACATAACCTAATCCTGCTGCTGCGATCCCACTGATGCCAAACATTACGCCAAACATCAAACCGGCAATCGTACCCACACGGCCTGGTACTGCTTCCTGAGCATACACCACCATCGCTGAAAATGCTGACGATAAAATCAGGCCAGCGAAAATTGAAAAGATACAAGTCCAGAATAAATTGGCATACGGCATGAGTAAGGCAAATGGTGCCATACCTAAAAAGGAAAACCAGATCACTGCATTACGGCCGATCCGGTCTCCAATGGGTCCACCAAAGAAAGTGCCCAAAGCGACGGCGCCCAAAAAGGCAAATAGATAGAGCTGCGCATCTCGGATTGAGATACCAAATTTATCAATCAGGTAAAAAGTAAAATAATTACTGATGCTCACTGTATAAGTAAATTTGGCGATCATCAGGATACCAATGACACCAAGCGCACGGATTAAAGTGATTCCATGCAGTTTGGACGCTGCTGTAGCACCCATCTTTTTCAGTTGTGTCTGGCTATTTGTGATGGTCCAGCGGCTAACCTTAAATAATACAAATATGCCAAAAGCAGCAAACAGCATCAGCCATGCCGAAGACGCTTGTCCATTTGGAATAATAATCAGTGCAGCCAGTAACGGTCCTACTGCAGAGCCACTATTGCCACCGACCTGAAAGGCTGATTGTGCAGTACCGAGCTTGCCACCAGAAGCCATACGCGCTACACGTGATGCTTCCGGATGAAAAGTCGAAGAACCGATCCCGATAATTGCAGCGGAAACCAATAGCATTACAAAACTCTGAGATAGAGCTAACAGCAGAATCCCAAACAGGGTAAAACCCATACCGATCGGTAAAAGATAAGGCTTTGGATATTTGTCAGTATAGAAGCCCACCCAAGGTTGTAATAAAGACGCCGTCAATTGATACACGAGAGAGATTAAGCCGATCTGACCAAAACTCAGGTCATAATTAGTTTTCAATAAGGGATAGATGGCTGGTAAACAGGCTTGAATCAGGTCATTTAAGAAATGTGCAAGGGCAACAGCAAAGACAATGGGTAAAACCATTTTTGAGGCAGACCGCGTTACTTCGGTCTGTGCAATATCCGTCATATTCATCCATGTAGCATCCGGTAATGGCTGAAGATTATACGCCAAGCCAAATTACTTGAAATTTATTTTATTTTTTATTTATAAGTATTCTTAAAAAAGGTATTTCGGCGAATTGCTTAGCTGATGATCCTGTAATTCAATAATTTCTGCATCCAGCTGTTCCAGCTCTTCATGATGATGGGTCACATAAATCATCGGCACCTGTATTTCATCGCGGATGCGAGTAAAAAATGGCAGGATCTGCTGTTTCAGTTTGGTATCCAGGCCAGTCAATGGCTCATCCAAGAGCAGTAATTCAGGACTGGACAACAACGCCCGCCCGATCGAAATACGCTGTGCTTCCCCACCCGATAATTGCTGAACCCGACGCTGCAATAGATGATCAATTTCCAGTAACTCGGCAATCTCCTTTAATTGGAATTTTTCCTGTTCCAATTTGCCCCATTTTTTGGCGTAAAGCAGGTTCTGTTCAACATTCATATGTGGAAACAGCATCGCCTGTTGAAATATCAAAGTGATTTTACGCTGATGGATGGGAATATGAATTTTCTGATTTGTATCAGTCAGGATCTGTTTATTTAAATGAATATGGCCAGATTGTGGTTGATAGAGCCCAAGGAGTAATTTAAAAAAAGTAGTTTTGCCTGCTCCCGAAGGTCCAACAATTCCCAAGACAGAATTCTGCATCTGGACTGCTGCATCTAAACTAAAGGCATCCTTTTGATAATGAAACTCACATTGCAGCATTAGCGCTCCTGAATTTTCTGCTGATATTTTTGCATAATCCAGTAATTCGCCAATAATGCTGCAAAAGCCAGACCTAGAGATAAAAGCACCAGTCGTAAAGCCATCTGTTCGCCATCAGGTTGCTGTAATAGGGAATAGATTGCAATCGGAATGGTGCGGGTTTCGTCAGGAATGTTGCCAACAAAGGTGATGGTAGCACCGAATTCTCCCAGACTGCGGCTAAAACAGAGAATACTGCCAATCAGAATACCGGGCAACGCCAGCGGTAAGCTGATACTGCAAAAAACTTTATAGGGCTGAACACCCAAAGAATTTGCTACCTGTTCCAGTTGCGGATTAATCATTTGAAAGGACAACCGGATCGGTTGCACCATTAAGGGGAAAGCTACAATCATGGCGGCCAGCACTGCACCTTTCCAGTTAAAAGCCAGCTGAATGCCCCACTGCTGCAACCATTGTCCAATCCAGCCATTGCCACCAAAGACGATCAATAATAAATAGCCCAATACCACAGGTGGTAAAACCATCGGCAGGTGCAACAGTGTTTCCACCACATATTTCAGACGAAACTCATAACGTGCCAGAATCCACGCCAATAAAATGGCAAACGGCAAACTGATCGCTGTGGCAAAACCTGCAACCTTTGCTGACAGATACAATGCACTGAGTTCCTCTGGTGTCAGCATACTGGAACCATCCTAGAGTTTAAAACCATAGTGCTGATAAATCTTTTTCGCCTCGGTATGCTGACTCATAAAACGTATGAATTTGACTGCATCGGCATTTTTACTGCCCTGCTGAGTCAAGGCAATTGGATAGACAATCGGGCTATGCGTATGAGCTGGAAAGACCCCAGCAATTTTCACTTTTTTACTCTGTAACGCATCGGTTTTATACACAATCCCGGCCTGACATTCACCACGTTCCACAAAAGCCAAGGCCGAACGTACACTATCTGTTCCGACAATGCGGCCTTGCAGACCCTTTAACCATTTCAGATTGGTTAGACTCTGTTTGGCATATTTGCCAACAGGCACAGATTCCATTTGTCCGGTACATACATACCCCTGAAAGGACTGGGCAAAATTAAATTGAGAACTGGCCTGAAAGCTTTGCTGACGCTGTAAAGGACTGATTAATACCAGTTCATTGCTTAATAATGGCTTTACTTGAGATCTAGCTATTTTTTGTTTTTTTACCAGATAATTCATCCAGTCCTGATCGGCAGAGAAAAAAATATCAGCCGGTGCGCCAGTTTGAATTTGTCGGGCGAGCGATGAAGACGCTGCAAAGACCAGCACTACTTTGATTGAGGGATACTGTTTTTCATAACGTCTGGCAATCTCCGTCACCGCATTGCTCAGACTGGCGGCCGCATAGACTCGGACGGTACTGCCAGCCTGGACTGAACAGGAAAGGAAAACTGCACTGAATAAGATCAATCCCTTTTTCATCGGTGACATATTCCTTAAATAAACAGACCTTGCAGGATCTGACCGGTCTGGATGCTTTGCGCCGCCGGAATACGGACAATACAATTGGCCTGCATCAGGTTACTCAGCATATGCGACTGTTGCTTCGGCAAGCTGGAAAGCTTTAGCATTCCCGATTCAAAACTTAATGCCATACGCAAAAAACGTTCCCGGCTATCGGCTTTTAAGTCATGACTCATTACTGCACTAAACCATTGTGGTAATTGCTTTTGACCTTGTAACGTACTGATTAAGGTTGATACATAGATCTGCATGCCTATATAGACTGCAGCAGGATTACCCGGCAGGCCGAGTAAATAACATGGACTTTGATCGGGTCGCTCAGATCTGGCGAAGAACATTGGCTTGCCAGGTTTCTGTTTGACTTTCCAGAATAACTGTTCAAAACCCAGTTTTAGTGCGACCGGACGGACAAAGTCATAATCTCCTACCGATACACCACCGGTGGTCAGAATCAGATCGTACTGGGTTCTCAGCCTTTTAAATAGCGCGCTGACCGCCTGTTCGGTATCGGCAACATGCATGATCTCAACCTGCTGGTTTCTGGACTGGAACCAAGCTTGAATTAAAGGAGCATTGGCATCAAAAATTTTGCCGGAATTTAAGTCTTCAACTGTTTCAGCGACTTCATCACCAGTAATGATGACTGCAATTTTAGGATAGCGATAAACGGATACTTCATGCACGCCTGCCATACTCAAGGCTGCAATTGTTCCAATACTGAGTTGCTGCCCCTGAACAGCCAGGCATTGGCCCATGCAAATTTCTTCACCCGCTTGACGGATATCAGCATCCAGTCGCAAGGCTTCAGTCAAGATAATGGTCGAGTCCCTGAGCTGTACAATTTCCTGTCTTGCCACCGTCGTGGTCTGCAACGGAATTTTCGCACCCGTAAAGATGCGTACTGCCTGACCTGGCTCAAGTATCAGATCAGCTCCCTGTCCAGCACGAATTTCACCAATCAGTTCAAAACTGCTTTCTGCTGGCATGTCGATATCCATACAGATGGCATAACCGTCTACAGCACTTTGCGAAAATATCGGCAGCTGAGTTTTTGAATAAATATCTTCGGCTACGAAACGGTTCAGTGCCTGACTTAAGGGCCGTGTTTCAATGGCTAAATGATCAGTATGATCTAGAATCATCTGCAGAGCCTGATCGACAGAAATTAGGCCGGGTTCACTGCCACAGACGGAATGTTCTGTCGTTACAGCAGAGTTCATTCATAGCCTCCTGCATGGGGAATATTTTTCTGTACATCAAACAGATGTACGAGTGCAGGTAAAATCGCCACTAAGGATTCTTTAGCCCCTTGGCGGCTACCCGGTAAGGTAAGGATCAGGCTGTTTTCAATATAACCTGCGACACCACGGCTCAGTGCTGCGTAAGGTGTACGACGTTGACCAAAACTGCGTGCAGCTTCCATCAGTCCCGGAATTTCACGGGTTAGTAAGGGTTGAATAGTTTCCACTGTCAGATCTTTAGGGCCGAGTCCCGTACCACCCACTGTCAGAATTAATGGATAATCATTTTTTTGCTGTTCAATTAAAGCTTTTAGCTGTTCAGGACTATCCGGAATCACCTGATAGTGGATAAAGCCAAAATTAGCTTCTTCCAGAATTTCCATCACATTCTGCCCGGCTGTGTCGGCTTTCTTGCCAGATGCCACGGTATCAGAAAGTACAATGACAGAGGCTGGTAAAGGTTCTTTCAGAACACGGGTGAAATGTGATTTTCCACCCTTTTTTTGCCCCAGTTTAACCTGATCCAGACATAATTCTTCCGGCTCACAATGTGGTTTCAGCATATCGTAAAGGGTCAAACCTGCCAGACTGACTGCTGTCAGTGCTTCCATTTCCACACCCGTTGGACCAATCGTTTCCACTACCGCAGTAATCACTACATGAGCTTCTTCAAGCTCATATTCCACATCGGCCCGATAAATTGGCAGTGGATGACATAGAGGAATGAGTTCATCAGTACGTTTTGCGCCTAAAATCCCTGCGATCCGAGCGGTTTTTAGCGCATCACCTTTGTCGGTATTACCATTACGCAGTAATTCAATGCAGTGTGGCGGCGCATGCAGAATCCCGGTGGCAATAGCAGTGCGGTAACTTTCCGGTTTCATTCCGACATCTTTCATGGCTTATCCTTCTTGAATCTTTTCATTTTTTACTCAAACTTGAATTTATAGCGGCCATTGATAAACAGGAACATCTGGCTGGATCAGGTTCAAAGGCAATTTTTCCGATGTATGTGCATCAGTACAGTTATGAGTATGCGCATGCTTTCTATGAGGGTGATGATTTGAACCTTGGTCACGACGAATGCAGCAACCTTCGACATATTGACTACTGCCATCCATATAGAATTCTTCTTTCCAGACCGGTACTTCATGCTTGACCCGTTCCACGGCTTCTTCGCAGGCTTGAAAAGCTTCCCGACGATGTGGTGCATAGGCCATGGCAATAATGGCGATATCACCAATATCCAATGAACCGATGCGATGTACAATTCGGACATAGGACACGCCATATTCAGCCTGAATTTCCTGCTCGATCTGGCGAATCATCTTTTCAGCAACAGGTGCATAAGCGGTATATTTCAGTGCTTTAACCGCTTTACCTTCATGATGATTTCGTACTGTTCCGACAAAAATACCGATTCCCCCACATTCAGGAAAATATTGAATCCCATCAAATACGTCCTGTTGCAGCGGTGTGCCCTGAATACGGGCAAATTGTTTCAGTTCCATCTCAACCTCCTGCGACCGGTGACAGCAACACTAGAGTACTGTCCTGATTTAATCGAGTCTGACGAGAAATAATGTCTTCACCGATGGCACAGGCACAACGCTCTAACAGGTTGAAAGCTTCTGGAAAGGACTGAATGACTTTATTGAGTACATCGGCAACCAGACTGTCTATCTGACATTGCACAGTTAAATCTTGAGGTAACTGACGTTCGATCGCACCGAAAGATTCGATTTTGACGGTAATCGATGATTGAAGTTTTGTAGTCATCTTAGCCTCCTATCATATGCATGCTGATTTTTCGGAAATTTGAATGGGTTTTATGGGAGGGATTGAACAGTCTTTGCTGAGCCTGAATGGCCTGAAAGCCAGCAGCTTTATTCCAGATATAGGGTTGCAGCTGTTGTTGCAGGGTTTGTTCAGCTGATGCTAGGTGCTGTCTTAACTGTTGAATACTGTTTTTGAGTTTTAGACCTTGAGTTGAGAATAAGCAGTTAAATAATTCACCTTGAGCATTCAGTCGTAAACGGTCACAGTTACCACAGAATGAATTAGTAATCGTTGAAATAATGCCGATCGACATACCTTCAATGTAATAGCTTCGTGCTGGATTAGTCCCCTGACCTTGTCTGATCTTTACTTCAAATTCTGTAGCCAATTCATCCAGAATGTCCTGCTCGCTAACCACATGATCACGTGACCAGTTCTGGTCGCCATCGAGTGGCATAAACTCGATAAAACGCAATTCAACTTGTTCGCGTTTGGCCCAGTGTGCCAAAGACAGAATCTGGTCATCATTGATGCCTTTGATGAGTACTGTATTAATTTTGATTTGAAAGCCAGCCTGCTGGGCTGCTTGAATGCCTTCTAATACGGGTTGCAGTTTTTTTGCAGTTAATTGTTCAAACTGCTCTGCATCCAGGCTGTCCAGACTGATATTCAGGTCATCTAGCCCGGCCTGCTTTAATTCTGCTGCATATTGTTTGAGATAATGACCATTCGTAGTGATTGAAATACGTTTCAAGCCGCTTTTTTTCAGTTGTTGTAATTCAGCAATAAAATGCACCACACCTTGGCGCATTAAAGGTTCGCCACCGGTAATCCGGATCTGTTCAATACCACGGCGAACCATGAATTCACAAAAATGGTAGAGTTCTTCAAAGCTGAGTAAATCGTGTTTTTTCATCCATTCCGGATGTTCTGGCATGCAATAAACACATTTAAAATTACAGCGATCCGTCACAGAGATACGGAGCTTACGCTTATTGCGTCCAAACTGATCCTGAAATACCGGGACTGGTTCAGCCTGCTGTAAAGGATTGATATGGTTCATTACTTATTCCATCAGGGTCGATCATCAACTTTGTTTCTAGCCAAATGTTTTGCTGACCGATGCCCTATTAAATTGCTATTGCTCTAGGGTTAAATTGCAATAAATGTTCCAACTTTGCGCAGAAATTGCGGTTTTTTAATATTTGAGTGCGATTTATTGGAATTTAAGAAAAATAAGAGTTTTAAACAGATGTATTGCCCTGCTTTTAAGCACCATTCACTCAGCACTTAGAGAAAGTGCAGTTGCTGATGCTGCTGCAATTCATCAAAGGAGTTAATGCTGTGAAAAAACAGTGCATGATTTTTAAATCGCGCCATTTGCATGTGCATTTTCGCAAAACAATGTCTTAAGCTGCGCTGATTTTGTTCAAGATGCTGAACCAGTGTCGGCAAACTGCTTCGTTTAAGTAAGCAGAATGGATATAATGCTATATCATTTATTTCCACTACAGCCACTTCACAAAGAAGATCTCGCTGCATGGCCCGATGTAATCCAGAAATAACCTTTTTGGGAATGTAAGTCACATCGCATGGTACAAACAGCACGTAGTCAGACTGCACATGAGACCAGGCACTTTTCATGCCCATCAAGGGTCCGTGAAAGCCCGGTTCATCATCCTGAAAATAGCGGATTGATGGAATAAGGCGTTCATAAATGGAGTGATCACGGTGGCTGTTGATCCAGACCTGACCAACACGCGATCTAAGCTGCTGGTGAATCTTGATCAGTTGAATTTCATCATCAAACTTTTGCAGCAGCTTGTTAATACCATTCATCCGACGCGCCTGGCCACCAGCCAGGATGACTAAATCGGTGGGTGGATAATTTATACTCTTATGGATTCTTTTCATTATACGGACTCCGTCTGGCAAGCTTTAATCAGGCCACGAATTTCAGGTAAGCAGGAACCGCAGTTACCGCCGGCTTTTAGACATGCGGTCACCTGTTTTTCGTTAGTGATATTTTTTTCTTTAATCGTCTGGATGATGCGGTTTTTACCGACTTTAAAACAGCTACACACTAGCGCACCTTCACTCTTGCTCATTGAGATCGTCTGACCGGCCAGCAACGCTTTACGGTGCATGGCACTGAGTCGTTCACGCTGAAATAGCCCCGATAACCAGTCGCGATCTGGCAACAGCTCTTTTGGTGCGATATACAGGCTGGCAATCAGCTTGCCGTCCTGCAACACTATGCTATGGCTGATATGCGCGGTCTGGTCTTCCAGATTTAGCCATTCAAAGTCCTCTTCAGTAAAGGGCAACAGGCTTTTCAGCTGTTCGGTCGTAGTGCTAAATTTCTGACGATCTGCAATTTCATAACGTGTCGCACGAATAGCCTTTACCTTGGTCCACCAGATGCTCTTGTCAATAAAGGGTTGCACATAACTTTCAAAACCTTCACGCACATACAGCACACCCTGCCACTGGGTATGGAATGGCTGGATCAACACTGGCGTATGCTTAAACTCAGGCTCGCCAGAAATGGCATCGACCACCGGATTCACCAGCTTGCCGATACGTGCATCGGATGCCATCTGATCATTCCAGTGGATTGGTGTAAAGATCTGACCACGACGGATATTGTCACTAACCTGAGCACGTAAAATACATAGGCCCCATTCAGAACGAACTTCGACCAGCTCACCATCCTGAATCCCGTATTTCAGTGCATCATTCGGGTGAATTTCACAATACGGTTCGGCACGATGTGTACTGAGATTGGCAGATAATCCAGTGCGGCTCATAGTATGCCATTGGTCACGAATCCGACCAGTATTCAGAATTAAAGGATATTCACTGGAAACCTGATTGACCGGATCAATTGCAGTAGTTGCAATAAATCTTGCTTTACCATCAGCATGACTGAACTGGCCTTGGGCAAATAATCTTCCTACAGATTGAGCAGGTTGCTGTTTACCCCAAACCGGCCATTGCACTGGTTCCAGTTTGTCGTATTCTTCTGTGGTTAAATTACTCAAGCCTTGCAGATTAAAATAACGGAAATATGGGGTTTCTAGACGTTGGGAAATTTCTACATTCTGATAAGCAGAGAGCTCGGCATGCTCTTTAAAAATTTCATGACTATTGTGAAAATCAAACCCTCTGAAGCCCATTTGCTTCGCCACCTGTGCAATCGCCCACCAGTCAGATTTGGCTTCACCCGGCGCATCTAAAAAGGCATGTTGCCTTGAAATACGGCGTTCCGAATTGGTGACGGTTCCATCTTTTTCGCCCCAGCCTAAAGCTGGAAGTAATACATCAGCATATTGAGTAGTATCCGTATCCTGACAGATATCAGAGACCACTACGAATTCACATTTATCCAGAGCACGCTTCACCTGATCGGCATCGGGCAAGCTGACGACCGGATTTGTGGCCATGATCCAGATGGCTTTGATCTTGCCGCTTTCGACTGCCTGGAATAGATCAACTGCCTTAAAACCCGCTTGCTTGGCAATATATGGACTTTGCCAGAATTTTTGCACCAGCTGTTGATGCTCCAGATTTTCTAAATCCATATGGGCTGCCAGCATATTGGCCAAGCCACCGACTTCACGGCCGCCCATCGCATTTGGCTGGCCGGTCATAGAGAATGGGGCTGCACCGAGCTTACCAATTTTTCCGGTGAGCAAATGGCAGTTAATAATACTGTTGGCTTTATCTACGCCACGGGATGACTGATTTACGCCCATGGAGAACAACGTCATGACTTTGTCAGTCTGGGCAAATTTTTCAAAGAATTGACTCAGCTTAACAGCTGAAATACCGGTGCGTGCCGCCACATCTTCAATCGAAGCTTCCGCAGTACTGCTGGCCAAGGCCTGTTCCAGCCCTTGGGTATGTGCAGCAACAAATTCCTGATCTACATCACCATGCTGATATAAGTACTGTAATAGGCCATTAAATAGTGCAACGTCTTGCCCTGGCAGAATAGGCAGATGCAGATCTGCTGCTTCACAGGTACTGGTAAAACGCGGATCAATCACGACTACAAACAGATCACGCCGTTCCTTGGCTTTCATGATGCGCTGGTAGAGCACCGGATGACACCATGCAGTATTGGAACCCACCAGCACCACCATGTCAGTATGTTCAAAATCTTCATAACTGGCTGGAACCAGATCTTCACCAAAAGCTCGTTTATGTGCAGCAACAGCCGAAGACATACACAGGCGTGAATTGGTATCAATATTTGCCGTGCCGAGATAGCCTTTGACGAACTTATTCACCACATAATAATCTTCGGTCAGCAGCTGACCCGAGACATAAAAGGCAATGCTGTCACGGCCATATTGATCGATGTATTGCTGGAATTTATGGGCAATCGTTGAAGTTGCAGTATCCCAATCAGTAACTTCACGCTGGTCTTTACGGCCTAACATTGGATGCAATAAACGGGTTTCCAAGCCTAAAGTATCAACCAGATTACTGCCTTTGATGCACAATTTTCCGTAATTCGAAGGATGTTTGACATCACCTTCAACAGTCACTTTCGGACCTGATGTGGTCGGCGTTACATGTGCAGTCACACCACAACCCACGCCGCAATATGGGCATGTGGTCTGTGTGGTTTTAGTTTTTAATTCTGTGGAGCTATGCAGTTCCACCACTGGGATACTATTCATTGCTGCTGTGCTCCTAAATTATCTAAATTCACGTAATTCCGATTTTTATCTTGGCTTTATTTGAAATATGAAATTCATGTAAGCATTCACTATCGTGAGGTGGCATGGATGCCACCGATACCCATCATTACAGGACGTAATGTATGGGAATCCAAGATTTTTGTTACTTTTGATCTTTCAAAAGTAAGGGAATGCCTACACGTAAACGGTTGCTTTAGCACTCCATTTGAGGCTAGGACATCCTTCTTATGAAGTACTAATTACAGAGATCTAATTACCCTGCTTTCTTTAATGCAAAATCCCGACCAAAAAGCAGCTTGTTACGAATCGTTGCAATTGGGGTTTGATCTGCAATTAGCTCGGCATACCAGGCACCATCCTCAGTATCACCAAACAGCACCGCACCAATGACTTTATCTTTTTGAATAATAATGCGTTTATAGATCTGACGTTTCTCGTCATTCAGTACGATATCTTCAAAATCATCTTTTGGTTCGAAGTCACCTGCAGAGAACACATCACAACCACTCACTTTCAGCTGAGTCGGAACCGTTGGCGCTTTAAAGGTTAAGCTGCCATGCTCGGCTAGGTGTGATGCACAAATGAACGCTTGGCCCCAAAGTGGTTCAACCAGACCAAAGGTTTGACCACGGTGCTCGATACATTCACCCACCGCATAAATACTTGGGTCGAAAGTCTGCATGGTGTCATTCACCAGCACACCGCGATTACAACGCAGACCGGCACTTTGTGCCAATGCGATATTTGGACGGATACCCACAGCGAAGACCACCAGATCAGCAGCCAGCACAGTGCCATCTTTGAGTTTCACTTGGGTCACATGACCATCTGCACCAATCAGGCATTCGGTATTCGCTTCATTCAGAATGGTGATGCCCTTTTGTTCAATCGCCGTTTTCAGCATCTGGCTGGCTTTGCTGTCCAGCTGACGATCCATAATGCGATCCATCAGATGCAATACTTTGACATTCATGCCTTGCTGTTTCAGGCCATAAGCAGCTTCCAGGCCCAGTAAGCCACCACCGATGACTACCGCATTTTTCTTGGTTTTGCAGTAGTTCAGCATGGTATTTACATCATAGATGTCGCGGAAGCTGAGTACGCCTTTTAATTCGCTACCTGGGATTGGTGGAACGAATGGCTTGGAACCCGTCGCCAGAATCAAACGGTCATAACTGATCACTTCGCCTTTTCCGGTATAAACCTGCTTACGCGGACGATCAATGCGAACCGCTGGGTCACCTGCAATCAGACGAATGCCTTTGTCGGCATACCAAGTATGTGGATGTAGCATGATGTCATCAATGGTTTTTTCACCAGAAAGCACTGGCGACAGCATGATGCGGTTGTAGTTGCCCCACGGCTCTTCACCAATCACGGTAATTTCATAACGGTCTGGTGCCATATCCAACAGGTCTTCTAGACAGCGCATGCCTGCCAGACCATTACCGACCAGTACCAGTTTCATTTTCTCCGGTGAAACACCGTTGCTGGTGATATAGGTTTTTTGTGGCACTGGGCTAATGAACACCTTGCCATTTTCAATCTTGCTTGGAAAAACCAGTAGCTTTTGATCTTTATCTTCCAGACAGCGTCCGGTTGCCAGACTGAAATGCTGCTTGTAAATCGGTGAAGCGACGACGCGTTCCCCTTGCAGATCACCCAGAATCCCGCGTGACATTACAAATGCTTTACTAAATGGATCCTGGTTACTTAAGGCATAAACACGCTTTTCATGACCTACACGGAACAAAGCAATTTGCTGATTTTCAATTAATGCACCTACACCGGTATTCGGGGTAATGTCATCCAGTGCACACACTTCCACCCAATTCAGTTCATTCATATCTTTTAAAATGGTCATCTTCTTTCTTCCTTATGCTTTGAATCAGGCTTCAACTACTGGGATACGTGTGATATCACGTTCAGCTTCAGTTTTCGGACGGATCTGGCCGCGTACTTCAGTAAATTGAACATGAGGATCATTCTGCAATTCAGCTTTGGCATTAATAAAGGTTTTAAAGCGCTTACGTACTTCAGGATCTTCAATCGCAGTACGCCATTCGTCCTGATAAGTACCCACCACATGCTGCATACGCTGTTCCAATTCAGCGGCCAGACCAAGCGAGTCATTCACGATGACATCTTTCAGATAATCCAGGCCACCTTCAAGGTTGTCACGCCATACCGAAGTACGTTGCAAACGATCTGCAGTCTGGATATAGAACATGAAGAAACGGTCGATATAGCGGATCAGGGTTTGAGTATCCAGGTCAGATGCCAGTAGTTCCGCGTGGCGTGGTTTCATACCGCCGTTACCGCAAACATATAGGTTCCAGCCTTTTTCAGTGGCAATCACGCCCACGTCTTTGCTTTGTGCTTCGGCACATTCACGGGTACAGCCAGACACAGCCATTTTCAGTTTGTGTGGAGAACGCAGGCCTTTATAACGGTTTTCCAGGAAGATCGCCAAGCCAACCGAGTCATCTACGCCATAACGGCACCAGGTGCTACCGACACAAGATTTCACGGTACGTAAGGATTTACCGTAAGCGTGACCTGATTCAAAACCGGCATTGATCAGTTTTTCCCAGATTTCTGGTAATTGATGGAGTTGCGCACCAAACATATCGACACGCTGGCCGCCAGTCAGTTTGGTGTATAGACCATATTCTTTAGCAATCTGACCAATGATGATCAGACCATCTGGAGTAACTTCACCACCTGCCATACGAGGAACGACAGAGTAAGTACCATCTTTTTGAATGTTACCGAGGTAGTAGTCGTTACTGTCTTGCAAGCCAGCATGGCTTGGTTTCAAGACGAAATCATTCCAGCAAGATGCGAGAATGTTCGCTACTGTCGGTTTACAGATGTCACAGCCCAGCCCATGTCCATGTTGATGAATCAGGTCATCAAACGTTTTGATTTCATTAACCCGAACTAGGTGATACAGCTCTTGACGTGAGTAAGCAAAATGTTCACACAAATGGTTATTCACCGTTACACCTTGGCGTTGCAACTCGGACTTCAATACTTGAGTGACGAGTGGCGCACAGCCACCACAGGCGGTTGCTGCTTTGGTGCATTTTTTCAGAGCGCCGAGTGAAGTTGAACCATCAGCAATCGCAGAGCAGATATCTGCTTTAGACACGTTATTACATGAACAGATGGTTGCACTGTCTGGAAGTAGATCCACACCACTACCGCCTGCTTTAGCAGTCGCCTGATCAAAGCCCGGCATAATCAGGCTTTCAGGATTCTCAGGTACAGCCAGCCCATTCAGCATCATTTGCAGCAGGTCGTTATATTCTTTGGCACAACCGACCAGTACTGCACCCAACAGTTTGGTCTTTTCGGCATTGACCACGATTTTCTTATAGACTTGAGCCGCTTCATCGGCGTAGAAGTAGCTCAGTGAACCTGGTGTCATGGCATGTGCATCACCCACCGAAGCAACATCTACACCCATCAGTTTCAGCTTGGTGCTCATGTCTGCACCAGCAAATGCTGCACATTCTTCTTGCAGCACATGCTTTGCAGCGATACGTGCCATGTCATAGCCTGGAGCCACCAGACCAAAAATCTTGTTATTCCAGAGTGCACATTCACCAATCGCGTAAATATCTGGATGAGAAGTCTGACAGTAATCATTGATCATGATTCCGCCACGTTCACCAATGGCCAGCCCGCTTTGACGTGCCAATTCATCACGTGGACGAATCCCTGCAGAGAACAGGATAATATCGGTTTCCAGTTCCGCACCATCACCAAACTTCATCACATGTTTGGCATTGGCACCGTCTTCAATAGATGAGGTTGCTTTTTGGGTATGAACTTTAACACCCAGATTTTCAATTTTTGAGCGTAAAACTTTTCCGCCAAGATCATCAATCTGGACTGCCATCAGACGTGGTGCAAATTCAACCACATGTGTTTCCAGATTTAGATCACGCAGGGCTTTGGCTGCTTCCAGACCCAACAGACCACCACCGATTACCACACCAGTTTTTGCATTTAAACTCGCTGCACGAATGGCATCCAGGTCTTCAATCGTACGGTAAACAAAACAATTTTCACGGTCATTCCCCGGGATTGGCGGAACAAAAGCATAGGAACCCGTTGCCAGAATCAGCTTGTCATAAGTTAACTCTTCACCATGCTGGGTAGTCACAGTACGAGTATGCTGATTGATTGAAACTGCTTTAGTGCCCAAGCGCAGGTCGATCCCATATGCATCCGCAAAGTCGCTACGGCAAAGGGTCAAGTCTTTTGCTGATTTTCCACTGAAATATTCAGTTAAATGAACACGGTCATATGCCAAACGTGGTTCTTCAGCCAGAATAGTGATTTCAACCTCATCGCCCGCCTGTTCAAGTACAGATTCGATAAATTTGTGGCCCACCATGCCATGACCAATCATGATAATTTTCATATGTTTACTTCCTACTAATTTTAAAATATCTGGTATTAATTTTGCGCTTCAGCAAGGTTGCGATCCTGGATCGCCTGTTCAAACAGACGCTGCTCTTTTTCCTTATGCTCAACCGAGAAGCGGATCATTAGTACACAGCTCGCAGCAATCACCACTAGTCCGCCCAGCACCATTAATGTGGTCTGTATATCCAGCATGCCTTTTAATAAGAAGCCCGCTGCAACTGCGCCTACGTTACCGCCTGCACCGATAATGCCCGCCACACCACCCAGTGCATCACGGTCAATAAATGGCACTAGCGCATAGGTCGCACCGCAGGCCATGTGGGTAAACAGGGCGAATACCGTCATGGTCAGGATTGCCAACATTGCACTGTTCATTTGTGAGAACACCACCAGGAACACACCTTCCAGCAGGATCATCAGAAACAATACTTTGGTACGGCCATCCAGACCTTTGCTTAGTGCCACTCTGTCAGATACGATGCCACCCAGGGCGCGTGCAAATAACGCCAGCAAACCAAAGATCCCCGCAGCCATACCCGCTTCTTTCAGGCCAAACTCGAAGTTTTCTACGTAGTACATTGCCACGATGTTATGAATGAAGATTTCGATACCGAAACAGGCAGCATAGGCACCAAACAGGATCCAGACGCGGTAGTTTTTCGCTGCATGCATCAGAATCGCCATGCCACCTTTTTTATCGCTGCCCACACTGACGCCTTGGGCACGTAATTCACTAAAGTTGCCTTGGGGACAGTCTTGAGTCAGTTTCCAGTACAGGAAGCCTACCATCACCATCATCACGCCTGGCACAATCAATGCAATTCTCCAGCCCATTGCCTGTTCAACACCGAACATCACCAGGGCAGCCAGCATTAATGGCATCAATACCTGCGTGGCACCACCACCTGCATTGCCCCAGCCTGCAGTTGCCGCATTTGCCGTACCTACGACATTTGGTGCAAACATGATGCTGGTGTGATATTGGGTAATCACGAAGCTGGCACCAATGGCGCCAATCAATAAGCGGAAGAACAGGAAGGATTCGTAGCTATTAGAAGCTGCGACACCAAAGACAGGAATACTGCCGATGATCAGTAATGCAGAATAGGTTTTACGTGGACCGTATTTGTCACATAAAGGCCCCACAATCAGACGAACCAAAATAGTGATAGCAACCGCAGCAATATTGATATTGGCGATTTGTGCTTTGGTCAGATTGAATTCACCCGCAATGACCGGCATCAGCGGCGCACAGGCAAACCAGGCGAAGAAACAGACAAAGAATGCCAGCCAGCTCATGTGGAAGGCACGCATCGCTACGCTGGAAAAACTGAATAGACTTATTTTTGTTGCTTTTTGAGCTTGTAAATTTGAAGACATGACCATCTTCCTCCAGAACTGAACGTTATAAATATCCTGGCCTGTGGCTTTGGCAGGTCAGAATCGAACAGAACGGACGTCATTGGCCGTCTAAATTTTCAGGTATAAGTCGCCTTTGACTCAATACTCTTATCTTGTTAAATACTTAGCAGGATCTATGCCAATTTTATAAAAAAGGCTTTTTTACTTATTTTTTAAAGATAAAGCGCTAGCCCAACTTATTTATAAGCATTGCAATCCCCTACGACATTGATGGAATTGCACTGTTTCAAAGCTTTTGCACAAAAAGGAATCATAAATATACAGAAAACCCTGCTTAATATGGCATAAAAATGGCGCAAAAATTGCATATAAATGTGTTCAAGATGTACCGATCATTGGATCAAAATAAAACTGTAATATGCCAAAACTTAAAATTGCACTCATTGATGACAATGCCGAGCGTGCTGAATTTATTCAGGATTCATTGACTGCGCATGATTTTATCGTCGTTGCCTGCCTGATCGTCCATGATCTAAGTATGACGCATGTCAAGAATCTGCAGGCAGATGTCATTCTATTGAATATGGATCACCCGCATCGAGACATTATCGAAAGCTGCGTCAGCCAGTATGAATTACCTACGGTTCTTTTTACCCAGAACTCCAACAAGGACACCATCAAAAGCGCGATTGATGCCGGTGTGACGGCGTATATTGTTGATGGTATCGATCCGAGCAAGCTGAATAGCATCATGGAGATTTCCATTGAGCAATTCCATAAGCATAAAAAACTGCTGAATGATCTCAAGGAAACCCAAGATAAGCTGGCAGACCGCCGTGACATCGACAAAGCTAAATCCTTGCTGATTCAACTGCATTCCATGAGCGAAGAACAGGCTTTTGCTCTGCTGCGAAAAAATGCCATGAGTCACCGCATAACTTTGGGTGAAATGGCAAGGCGTCTGCTGGATGCACAAAAACTGTTATCGGGCGAATAAGGAGAAGAAAATGTCTGAACTGGAACAGCATGAAATTAACATCGGCTTTATTCCTTTGCTTGATTGTGTCGCGATCTTATGGGCGGAAAAACAGGGTTATTTTCAGGAACAAGGTTTAAATGTGAACTTGATCCGGGAAGCTTCATGGGCCAGTCTGCGTGACCGTCTGGCTTATGGTTTCCTTGATGTCGCGCACTGCCTGTCTGCGATGTTGCCAGCCGCAGCACTTGGTCAGGATCAACTGAAAGCCAATCTGCAAACGCCTTTGGTGCTCAGTATTAATCAGGCCTTTATAAGTCTGCGCCAGGATCTTTGCTATGCGCTGGATTTACATCCGGATGTCGATGAAAAAACCAGTTCGCAAAAAGTCGTGCAAGCCCTGAAAGAAAATAAAGGTGTGAATCTGGCGCATGTATATAAATATTCAATCCATCATTTCTGTTTACGTGAATGGCTGGCATTGACCGATCCAGATTTGGCTAAAAACTTTCATATGCTAACCTCGCCACCGCCCTCGATGGTGAAAGGTATTGCCCAACATGTCTTTGATGGCTTTTGTGTGGGTGAGCCGTGGAATATACAGGCACAGATTGAAGGTCATAGTTTTATTGTGGCCTCCAGCCCAAATATTATTCCTGCAGTGGCAGACAAAGTACTAGCAGTCTGTCAGGAGTGGGCAGAACAACATCCACTGACCTTAAAAGCTTTAGTGACTGCGATTCAGAAAGCCCAGGCCGATTTGCAACAGAGAACTGACCTGTCTGAAGTCTGGGAGATGCTGGTCGATTATAAGATTATCCAGTTTGAATGCTCTGATCATCAGCATGTTTATGACTTCCATAAGATTCAGACAATTATCCGTAATATGCATGGTGAAAGTGCCCAACCCAAACTGGAAGATTTTAGCTGGCTCTTGCAGCAAATGGAAAAATGGGAAGATATTGAAATGACCGCAGCCGAGAAAAAACAGATTGCGCAATCCTGTATTTATCAGCAAGAAGCGACTACTGTTTAAAACATTGCCTATTTCCATAAAAAATGACCCAGAAAATTCTGGGTCTTTTAGATTTAACGTTTTATTCAGCTGAATGCCTGTTGTAAATTCAGTTGCATGAATTTCTGCAAGGACAGTTTTTCAGCAATGATCTGATTGATGAATTGTGCCATTTCGTCATACAACATCTCATAGAGCTGCGGTTCTAATGCCATATGTCTTAACTGGATCTGCAAATGCATTAAAAGTTCCTGCTGCTCGCATTCGCCCTGCTCCAGAGCATAGACATAACCGAGCACTGCTCCTTTTAAAACCACATCAAAAGGCAAGCTATATTTGAGCAAGGTCGCCAACGAGCCCATCACCCGCTCATTGTGCTCAAGTTTTCTGAGGGGTTCACGACCTACACGTGCGCATGGGTCCTGATAAGCATGGGCACAAGATTCACTAAAGCTTTGAGCCAGACGTTCCAGATCTGAGGCATGTTTTGGAATCTGGTAACATAGACTATGCTTCACCTGAGCTAAGGACTGGTGCATAAATTTTCTGACTGCCTGATCTGACATGGCAATCCCAATAGTCGGATGTCCACGCAGGCTGGCATACCAGGCCATCATCGCATGTACGCCATTCCATAAGCGGTTTTTAATCAGCTGGATATTGGCAATATCATCCACCAGAATCATCTGCCGCATTTTCGCCAGTAAGGGACTGTTATTTTCTACATAAATCGGCATATCCGTTTCAGCATTAAACAGAATCAGATCCATCGACTGCAGGATATGACTCGGCTGGAAGTTACGGCGCAGGTCTTCTATATATAGACCTGCCTGATGTTCCTGCTCGGCATTCAATGCGGTTGAATCATCCAGATCAACGGTGGACAGATCTTCATCTAGCTGGTACTGCTTGAACATGTTGTATTTAATGCGCAACTGACGATACAGTTTCTGGTCTGATAGCTTGGACACCATACGGTTGACCACGGTGTCACAGAAGTAATGCTGATCCATAATCTTCTGTGCAGTCTGTTCATCGGTAATTCGTTGCAGACGATTCAGAATCTGGTGTATCACCTTCTGTTTAGCACCGATTTTATTCAGGATAATGAGCACTGTCAGTGGTTGATCCTGCTGCTCATAAGTCAGATAACGTGCGTATAAACCTTGTGCAATGACCTCCGCTTCAGAAACCAGTGCTTCCTCAGGTACGCAAATGGCGACCAGACTGGATTCAATATACATGTTCTGCATCTGTTCCAGATCATGCGCATCAATTACGCTCATATTTTCAATACGCTGGTCAAACGAATTCTGACCATAGCGAATACAGTAAGTGCCAAAAGCATTAACGCTAGATTGATAAAGCGGATTACGTGTCGAAGCAATAATTTTGCGCGGACGTGTGTATCCATCCCAGTGTGATAATACCTGAGCCAGATAACCGCCGCCAATTGCACCAAAACCGTGAATCCCGACAGTCAGCTGATTGAGTGTTTGCGGAAAAGTGGTCTCCAGTTCCGGCATGTCCAGAACCGGAACAAACTGGTTCAGTTCCGTCAAGAAATCTTCGACCGTTTCATAATAATACTGGGCTTGTGCCAGCATCGATTCATTCGGTGTTTTGATGTCTTTGAAAAGCACCGTCATCCCGCCTGCATCATAGGCAGAGCGCAGACCATTTTCAGAATCTTCAAACATCAGGCACTGGGCCGGACTTAAATTGATTTTTTCGGCTGCATTGATAAAAATTTCCGGATGAGGTTTCCCCTGTTTAATCTCATCGCCACAGACCAGTACATCAAAAAACTTATAGACATTGGCATTGATTAAATATTCTTCTGCGATCGCACGTCGGCTTGAGGTGGCTACCGCCATTTTCAGACCAGCTTTGCGCAGGCGTTCCAGCACTTGTAATAAACCTTTTTTAATCGGAACGCCGTACTGACGCACGTGCTCCAGTTCCAGCACATCGGCACGTTGACGAATCTCGGCATAAGGTACATCTTCTCCATAACGCTCTTTAGCCAATTGCTCTGCACTACGAGCACTAAGGCCCAAACACTGCATTAAATAACTTTCAGAAAATTCAATGCCAATCAGCTCACGTGAAGCTTGTTGCAAGGTTTGAAAGCGCAAGCGTTCAGTATCAAACATGGTTCCATCCATATCGAAAATTGCGCCGTGTACGATTTGATTTTTAAATTCTAGCATTGCTCCCCTTTTATAATTCAATGAGTTAAGAAGTGAGCAATACCTTAAAGAAAAACAAAACTGAATTAAACCAATGTAAAGATATGAAATAGTTTGGATCAAAAAATAACCAATAAAGACTGAAATGTTATGTTTTATGTTTTTATACGTAACCAGAAGGTTAATTTAAGTAAGTCAAAAACTTTATTTTTTAATGATTTTTGAATATCAGATTCTTTTATCAAATTGAAGATTTTAGTTAATCATGGCATCCATTTTGCTTAGTCAGTATTACGTTTTATAAAATTTGTAATATTGAGGGGCAACACTATGAGTTACGTTGCACGTGAACTCAGTCAAAGAAATAAGTTACTGTTTGGCTTGGGGTCGTTTTTAATACCAATTCTCATCTGGTGTGCAGTCAGCTATTTGCCATTTATCTGGCATCCACAAGTCCAGATTACGGATTCAGGTAGTGTTGCCTATTTACAGGTGGATAGTCTTATTGATAAAAACCTGTTTTTTTCTGCTGCCCAGTCTGCGGTAGATCTGGGTCTTGCCCCACCGCAAGGTATTCTGGTGAATCCGATTTATCTGCCTGCACCCCATGAAGTTGCCATTGCTTTGGTCACAGCTTTTACCACGGAGCCGGCTCAGGCCAATGCGCCCTGGTTTCATGAAAGTCTGTGGCACAGTATCAAACTGGTGTTTACTGCGTTCTTTATTTCTTCCCTGGTCGGTATTCCACTGGGTATTTTATGTGGATTCTCCAATAAAATTTCCCAGCTGACCGAGCCCTTTGTTGAATTTTTCCGTTATCTGCCTGCTCCGGCCTTTGGTGCACTGGCAGTGGCAATTCTGGGCATTAATGATGCACCAAAAATTGCCATCATTGTGATTGGAACTTTATTCCAGCAAATCCTGATTATTGCTAATACCACACGTCTGGTGGATCGCAGCCTGATCGAAGCCGGTTTTACCCTAGGCACCAATAAACTGAAAAGCCTGTTGCATGTCGTCATTCCGGCAGCCCTTCCGGAAATTTACCGCAATCTGCGGGTGCTGCTTGGCTGGGCATGGACTTATCTGATTGTGGCTGAATTAATTGGCAGTACTTCCGGAATTACCTGGTTCATTACCCAGCAAGCCCGCTATCAGAACTTTGATAATGTCTTTGCCGCGATCCTGATTATTGGAGTGATTGGCCTGCTTTGTGATGTGATTTTAATGAAACTGGGACAACGCTTATTTAAATGGAAACCGGGAGCCAACTGATGCAAAACACTGAATTTAATACCCGCGAATACTTTGACAAGATTTATAGCCGTCCGGTGATTCTGGAAGCGAAGCAACTGACACAAAAATTCAGTCATGGCAAAACCGAACGTACGGTTTTAAATGCCCTTGATCTCAAAATTCATAAGCGTGAATTTATCTGTGTGATTGGTCCTTCCGGTTGCGGCAAGTCAACCTTTAGCCGTGTCGTCGCCGGTCTGGATCCTTATAGTAGTGGTGAGATTCTGGTGGATGGACAGCCCATTACCGGCCCAAGTCCGGAGCGTGGCATGGTGTTCCAGGGCTATACCCTATTTCCATGGAAAACCGTCAAGGAAAATGTCATGTTTGGTCCGCGCATGAAAGGCCAAAGTAGTGCGGCGGCCGAAGCGCAGGCACGTGAATGGATCAATATTATTGGTCTGGAAAAGTATGAAAACCAGTATCCGCATGAGCTGTCTGGCGGGATGAAGCAACGTGTCGCGATTGCCCGGGCTTTAGTCAATGAACCGAAAATCCTGCTGATGGATGAACCTTTTGGTGCACTTGATCCGCATACCCGGCAAAAAATGCAACGTCACCTGATGGACCTGTGGCAAAACATTGATATCACCATCATTTTTGTGACTCACGATATGGATGAAGCCATTCTTTTGGCCGACCGGATTTTAGCATTGAAAGCCAATCCGGGTGAAATCAAGGAAATTATTGAAGTTGATCTACCTCGTCCACGCCATCCAGACGTCATACTTAGTCCTGAATTTAAACAGTTAAGACAACGTGTCGATTATCTGGTGCATGCTGAAGAAGATGAACTGGATCCGGCACTGGCAGAACTGCCGGTTATTCCGCGTATGACCAAGGTCAGCAGCAATAAATAATCTTGTTCAAAATGCCTTTGGGACGACCCGAAGGTTTTAATCGCTGTGTTGGACGACCAACATAAGAGGTGATTGTCATGCAAGCGCAATATGTACTCCCACTGGTTGATATTTCAAAATTGCAAAGTCCGGATTTAGCCGATCGTGTAGAAGTAGCAAATGCTCTGGATCATGCCTGTAAAGAAGTTGGATTTCTCTATCTGCAAGGTAGCCAGTTTAATTTTGACTACGCTAAAACCCTGATTGAAATGGCCCAGTCCTATTTTTCTCAGGATCTGGACACCAAAATGCAGCACTATATTGGCAAATCAAAAAACCATAGTGGCTATGTGCCGATTGGCGAAGAACAGTTTGCCGGCAACAGTTATGATTTAAAAGAAGCCTATGATGTCAATTATGATTATCAGGGTACACAAAAAAACTGTCCTTTACTTGGCCCCACCTTATGGCCAGACCATCCGGATTTCAAGTCTATTGTCAGCCAATACTACAGCCATCTGCGTGAGATCAGCCGGCAGATTTTTTCTGCCTTTGCACTAGCGTTGGGCGTTCGTGAGGACTTTTTTGAAAGCAAGATTACTGATGCACCAAGTCAGCTACGCTTGATTCATTATCCCTATAATCCTGAAGTGAAGGACGCCGAAGGGATTGGCGCACATACCGATTACGAATGCTTTACCCTGCTGTTACCCACCGCACCCGGCTTACAGGTTTTGAATAAAGCCGGCGAATGGATCGACATTCCACTGATTGAAAACACACTGGTGATGAATATCGGTGACATGATGGAAATTCTGTCGAATGGTAAATATCTCGCCACCAAGCACCGCGTGAAAAAGGTCTCGGAAGAACGTTATTCATTCCCGCTGTTTTGCGCCTGCAATTATGACACCGTGATTGAACCGGTGATTCACACTGAAAATTCCAAATATTCTGCCCTGATCGGGGGTGAGCATCTGTTTAATCAGACTGCCCAGACCTTTCAATACTTAAAACAACGTGTTGCTAGCGGTGAACTGGTCTTAAAAAATGCTGTACCACTTTCCTCTTTTGGACTTGAAGAACAGGTGGAGACAGCATCATGAATCTGTTTGAAGTGATTAAAACTTTAAAGCCTACTATCCCTCAGCCAGAGATTATTCCGGGTTTTTTATACGGTGCTTTCCGGCGTAAAAGTATCAGTTTTTATAATGGTCTGACCGATGAAAATACCATCGTGTACTGGTTCCAGTCACGCAGTTTTACCATTGATCTGCGTCTAAAAAGCCAGACGGGAACTGCTGTTCAGCAACGCCAAGGCTGGATTGGCAATACGCTTTGGGATAGCGCTAGCCAGCTATTGTCCTGGGAAGTGAAAGACTACGCCAATTACCAGAATCATGTGCAGTGGCCGGAACCAGCCAAGTTGCATGCGATTGGCAACTGCATTCTGGAATTTTCTCCAAGCAATGTCTATGTGGAAGACTGGCGCCAGCAGGTACAACATGGCCTATTTTTAGGGCTGCGGCTGCAATCTGCGATTGATGTTCAATCTGGTCAGACACTGGAAATGGATGGTGGCCTGATTATTTGCGCTGATCATATTGCCTATGCCCTGACGCGTTTGCCTGAAGTGCAAAGTATAGTCGCTCAAATGGACTTTAAAGCTGTCGATCCGACCGTGTTTGCCTTGGTGGAAAGTTTTGAGGTTTCTATCGGGACTGATGGTCAAGCTAAAACTTACAGTACCCGCAGCAGTGAGACAGGCAAAGCCTTTAAGCTGGAAAATTTTGAAGTTCTCAATGAAAGCAGTCTGGTTCAGCATGTCATTTTAGATGGTCGCGACATTGACCTGATTTTTGAACTGGATATATACCAGCCAGATTACCAATTTCAATACAGGACGCCAACGACTACACAAGCTGAAAGCTGGCTGAAGTCAGAACAGGATCACCTGATGCAGCATGCAGAACGGGTGTTATAGGGAGAAATATGTCTTTTTTATATCTTTCGATTGCCATCATTGCAGAAGTCATTGCAACTTCTGCATTGAAAGCTTCCAATGGTTTTAGCGTGCTCTGGCCTTCACTTGCCACCATTGCCGGTTATGCCGTTGCCCTGTTTTTCCTGTCACTGACCATGAAAACCATTCCAATGGGCATTGCCTATGCAATCTGGTCTGGTGCTGGCATTATTCTGATTTCAACGGTTGGTCTCTTGGTGTTTAAACAGCAACTGGATCTTCCTGCGCTGATCGGTCTGGCGTTTATGATCATTGGCATTATTTTTATCAATGTCTTTTCCAAAAGTACGCAGCTTTAACTTTTTGATATTCATCTGATAGTAAAAAATCCCCAATCTGGGGATTTTTTATGGGTTTAGATTACATTCCCGAATGAGGAGATATGCTCTATTTGAGTTCTTGTACTAATGTGGGAACAATAACGCCATCCACGTTCATTTCAGTCGTATAAATGCCGTTGGCCACATTGAACTTGTTCACATGATAGCTGGAACCATAGATCGAGTCGAAACCATCACCTTTGGTAAAGACTTTCTTGTTGGCGGCCAGATCAAGTAAATGCGTACCATCAATGAACTGCATATAGGTTTTCGCATCGACCCCGACACGTTTAGACATGATCTGTGCGGCATCTTCACGAGTCGCCGGATCATTGATGTATTTGACGGTTTTATCCCAGACCTGAATCACCTTTTTCCATTGCTCTTTATTGGCTTCCAGATGGGCAGGATTCACGGTCAAGGTATCGTAGATTAATCCCGGCTTGTCTTTAGAGGTGAAAATGATTTTTGAACCGGCCACTGCAGATAGAGCCTGATTTGCCACTGGCTGCCATACTGCAATCGCATCAATATCAGGAGTGGCAAACACCTGTGGCAATTCATTGGTCATGGTATTGACCAGTTTGACCTCATTCATGCCAATTTTGGCATCATCCAGTGCAGTGGACAGTAACAAGTGATCGACGAGGCCTTTTTCAGTCGCAACTGTTTTACCGCGCAGATCCTGAATCGAATTAATACCATTCTTGGCAATAATCACGTCATTTCCAGCTGAATAATCAGTCGCCATGATCATCACACCCTTGGTGCCGCCAGAGCCAGTGACCAGATTATCACCATTGGTGACCAGTACAGCGTCCAGCTGATTTGCAGCAAAAGCTGACAGTGAGGCTGAATAGTCAAACCATTCGAAATTGGCATTTACCCCTGCTTCTTTTAGCCAACCTTTCTCAATCGCCACTTGCCAGGCCACAAATCCCGGCCAGTCACTATAACCAATCCGGATGGGCTGAGTAGTCACACTCCCTTCTGCCTTGGCATTTGGTTCAGGTACTTTAGCGGTATTGTCACAACCGCTTAAAAGGATTGCAGACAGTACGGAAACGGACATCAGTGCTTTTTTGATCATTTTGCGACTTCCCCTATGCATTCACATTTAAATTTGGTATTTGAAAGTTGTTTAGATTTCATAAATTCGCGCCAGCCACCGAAATGACTGATATCTGTGGCATCTTCAAGTGCATAGCCTTCACAGATAAAGCCTTTGACCCAAGTACCATCAATCAGCTGGACATTACCAATCCCCAAAGGTGCCGGAACTTCTGCAACAATGTCCCCGAACATTGCACGCGGAATGTCCCAGACCTCTACTTCAATTGAAAAACCTTTCGCGTTGTATTGCAGGCCAGGTTTTGGCGGTGTGGTATTTTTTAAAGCGTAGAGTTTGTAATGCGAAGCAGTCCGGGTCTGCTTGATCAGGGTGCCACCACGTGTGGTCAGCTGAAAATTCAGCGGCATTCCGCTTAGATGTGCACCGACGACAGCCAGTTTGACACTGTGACCTGATGAGATTTCAGTTGTTTTTTCATATGGGCGTTCAGAGGTGCCTAGCTTCAATTGGCTTGCCTGCTGCCATTTTTGCCCGAATTTGACCAGTGCTTCATCCATCCAAGCTGGCGCAATAAAGGTCACGCCCGTTGGCAAACCATCGGCACGAATGCTATTGGGTAGCGCCAAAGCCGACAGGTCGGCAAAATTGACAAAATTGGTATAAGCGCCCATGTGGCTGTTTTTGACCAGAGGATCCGCTTCTACTTCTGCAATGCGATAAATGGTGGGTGCCGTAGGCACCATCAAGGCATCAAATGGTTCAAGTGCCACATTAATTTTTCTGGCCAATTGAGCGCGTTCATATTCATCCTGCATGGCATCGACCGCACTGAACCGGTCAGCCTGCGCAATAATCTGGCCAATTACCGGATGGGTCTGCTCGCGTTGCACCATTTTTTCCACGGCACTGGTACGTTCAGCCACCCAAGAGCGGTTGTAAAGTGTAGTCGCCAGTTGTTGAAATGGAGCAAAATCAATCGGCTCAACCGTATAACCCAAACTTTGTACACGTGTGATCGCCAGCTGGAATGCTTTTTCAGTTTCAGCATCGCCATAAAATTCCAGTGTATCCGGAATGGCAATTTTCCCTTTTGAAAATTGGCTCGGTACATTCTGAGGATGCATTCTGGAATAATCATCACTGGCATCATAGTCCTGCATGACTTGCGCCACCTGCCAGGCATCATCCACCGTTAAGGCAAAAATCGAAATCACATCGATGGTGCGACAAGCCGGAATCAGGCCTGTAGTCGAGAACCAGCCTTTGGTCGGTTTGAGTCCTACAATGTTATTGTGTCCTGCAGGTACACGTCCTGAACCTGCAGTATCTGTACCCAGTGAAAATGGTACTAATCCATTGGCTACCACCACGCTGGAACCTGAGCTCGAACCGCCACTGATATATTCAGGATTAAAGCTGTTCTTCACTGCGCCGTATGGGGAGCGCACCCCAACCAGACCTGTCGCAAACTGATCCAGATTGGTTTTACCCACGACGATTGCACCGGCAGCTTTTAATTTGGCTACTGCTGTTGCATCGGAAGTCGCCAGATAAGCTGCTTCTTTACAAGCCGCTGTGGTATAGAACCCTGCAACATCAATATTGTCCTTGACCGCAAATGGCACCCCATAAAGTGGCAAGCTTGCACTATCTGCACCAGTCAATGCATCAATTTGTGCCTGTAATTGTGCGGCTGTCGCAATTGAAATCCAGGCATGATCATCATTCTTAAACTCGGCAACATACTGAATCAGGTCACTGAGCAGGATATTGTTATTCTGGTAGGCGTGTTGCCAGTCCTGTACAGTCCATAAGTTGTGCACAGCTGTTCTCCTTAAGTGTGTTCGGTATTTTGTGGAATGGGCGGCATGACGGCATCCATCAGTTCGAGATGCCCTTTAATCACGCCTTTCAGTGCAATAAATTGTTCGCTAATTTCTTTCAGGTCACTGCTCGCGCCCTGCATCAGCATGACTTGCAGGATTTTTTCATCATCCAGCTGGATATGCAGTGAATTGATCACTTGTGCCAGATACTGCTGTTGCAGATCGACCAGTTGACTGCGCAGCGGTTTCAGACTGACGTCATAGAGCAAGGTAAGTGTGCCAACCATGACTTCATCGCGAATCACCAGATCATCAATCAGGTGGCGGTTAATCATGTCGACTATGGCCTGCGAGCGGCTTTCATAGTGCTGCTCGACAATTTTTTGATCCATTGCATGTAGCGTGGTTTCTGGCACGGTAATACTGATCCGTGCCAATTTTTGTTTAGGCACGATGTTGATCCTTAGGTTGGTATTGGGAAGACTGTTTAATGTGAAAGCCTGCGCGTACGCTGAGCAGCTCAACCAGAAAGTGAAGCCATGGATGCATTTTTTTATTTGATGTCGGATTGTTCATGTGCATCTCCTGTGGATATTACAAAACCAGAATTTCGTATTACTTAGGAAAATGCAGAAAGCGTGCCAGTTTGTGCTTATTGGAAGGTGATAAATAAAATTGGGTAAAAAGGCGAAAAAAAGCCCCATAACAGTGAGATGGGGCTTGTTCTAAAGCAAAAGTAAGTTTTGTATTTCACCGGTTTATTCCATTTAGATTGCTCATGTCCTCGCTATTCTTTTTATACATGAATGGTTAACCGATGTTTGTAATGAGTGATCAAGTGTTTTGTTCTCCTCTATTTATAGTTGTATATAAATAAAAGCATAAAGTGTGCCAACTTATTTTTTATAAATAAAATTATCTAAAAACAGTTATTTATTAAAATAAAAAGTGCTTAAAAATATTGGTCAAATGTTTATGCGCCAAGAGTGAACAGATTTGCACCAAAACGATATCGTTTGAAATAAAGTTATTGAGTAATATCTCTTTTCTGCTCATGATTAGGAAATTGTAAAATGTGGTGGTGATAGAACTATCAAAAATTGGATCGGTATTCAATTTAAAGAATTATCTAATTAATCTTATTGAATCTGAGATAGCAAATAGACTATGGGTTAAATATGAAATTAAATGTGCTGGGGAATTAGGTAGAGCTACTATTAGGCGTATATACATAATATAAATATCCTCGAAATGGAATAACAGTCAAAAGTAAAAAACCACTTTCTGAATTCACACTTAATAATACTTTTTCAGATTACATAGATTGCTATGATTCCAACCCTACTGATGCCTATAGTGAATATTAGATGAGTATTGAAAATTGGATAGAAAAGACAATAAAAGAAGAAAAACCGCCTAAGGAGGCTTTCTTCTTTGTATCTTATCAAGCCACTGGTGCCATGGTAATAAACTTACCCTATTGTTATTAATTTACTAAAGCTGCTGTAGAAGCAATATGCTGAGCCAGTAATTCTCTGAGTTTAAATTTCTGGATTTTCCCGGATGGCGTCATCGGAATATCCTCCCAGATTTCCAAACGTTCCGGAAGATACTGCATGGCCAGATTATGGGCTTTCAGGAAATCTACCAGCTCATTAAAACTTAACGGTTTTGCCTGATCTTTCAGCTTGATGATTGCACAGGCACGTTCGCCCATTCGCTCATCTTCATAAGCCACTAAAGCTACTGTTGCAATGTTCGGATGTTTATATAGCAATGATTCAATTTCTGCGACCGGAATATTTTCTCCGCCACGGATAATTACATCTTTCTTACGTCCGCAAATCCGAATATAGCCCTGCTCATCTTGATAGGCTATATCACCGGTATCAAACCAGCCTTCAGCATCTGTATCATTTAAATGTGGACGTTTTAAATAACCGCCAAAATTTGAACAGGTGCGGATCATCAAACGGCCGGATTCATTCACGGTTTTGGCCTGACCTTTTTTATCCACGATCTTGATTTCCACACCTGGCAAAGCGATGCCATCGGTATTGAAAGAGCGCTCATCCTCATCTTCAGGTCGAGTCAGCGTCACTGCACCACATTCAGTCATACCCCAAGCGGATATGACTTTAACACCCAGAATTTCCCGGGCTTTTTGCACCAGTGGACCTGGAATCGGTGCACCGGCACATAGGAAAATCTTTAGTGAATCGACTTTATCATGCTGTTCTGCCACGGTATTAGACAGGTCATTCAAAAATGGAGTCGAGGCCATGGTGAAATTCACCTGATGCTGATGAATCAGATCTACGGCTTTGACTACGTCCCAGACATCCTGTAACACCACTGTGGTATTCAGCTGAATCGGCATCATCAGGCCATACATAAAACCGGTCTGGGGCGCCGGTACAACAAAAACTTTGGATTCACCATGCTTGAGCATGAATTCCAGTTCCCGCTCACGAAAGATCGGCATGAGTAGATTCAATACAGCACCGATACGGCTACAAGCCAGGTAAAGCAAGGTAAATTCCCACCAGTTCGGTAGCTGACAAGACACCACATCATTTTTTTCGACACCCAGCTGTTTCAGACCCAAGGCAATTTTATTGGTCATTTCCCAAAGCTGCTGATAGCTGAAAGTCTGTTCAGTTTGATTCTCGACCTTAACGCTTACTAAAGCTGTTTTGTCCGGATTTTTTTCTACGGCACTACGTAAAAAATCAAGAATCGTTTGATTAAACCAGTATCCCTGTTTAAGCATAACCTCTTTTCTGACCGGGATCAAAACCGCATCGAAATCCATTCGCTTACTCCTCATTATAATTTTAGTTCAGGCCTGTGCTTATTTTCCTTAAGCTGGTACAGCCTTACGTCCTGCCTTATGCCGTGCAATAATGGTTTTCATGATCTGGGCTGTTCCATCACCGATCTGGAAACCGAGTACATCCCGCATCCGCTGTTCCATCACACCACGGTCATAACCGGCATGACCAAAGGTCAACAGACATTGATGAATCACATCATAGGCCAGTTTTGGCCCCCACCATTTACACATGCCCGCTTCAGAGGTATGGGGCAGATGATTGTCCTTAAACCACAAGGTTTGCAGGCAAAGTAAGCGTGCCGCTTCAACCTGGGTTTCATATTCTGCCAGAGGATGTGAAACTCCCTGAAAAGCAGTCAATGGCTGACCAAAAGCTTCACGTTGGGCGGCGTATTCCCAAGCTTCATCCAGACTCACCCGGGCAACGGCCAAAACCTGCAAGCCAATCAGTGCGCGTGAAAAATCAAAGCCCTGCATCACCTGCACAAAACCTTTGTTTTCATCTCCCAGACGGTGATTGACTGGCACACGAACATTGTCAAAGAAGATTGAACCACGACCAATGGCGCGCTGACCATGACAGTCAAATCGTGTGGTACTGATGCCCGGTAAATTCATCGGAACCAAGAGCGCTGTCACGCCATGCGCACCATCTTCATTAGCGCCAGTGCGGCCAAACACTACAGAAGCATCTGCCTGATCGGCCGCAGAAATTGAGGTCTTTTCGCCGTTAATCACATATTCATCGCCATCACGTTCAATCTTTAAACGTAAATTCGCTGCATCTGAACCACCACGCGGCTCGGTCAAGGCAATTGAAAAGATAGCCTCGCCTGCAGTGAGTTTTTTCAACCAAGGCTCAACTACTTCAGGCTGACCATGTTCAGCCAGAATCTGCCCATTGAGGGAAGCTAGCAGGTTGATATAGGAAAAACTTAAATCTGCTTTGGCAATCGCTTCATGGATAATTCCGGCAGCCAGTCTGCCCATGCCCTGACCGCCGTACTGTTCCGGCAGTTCAGGTGCAATAAAGCCCATTTCATCCATCTTTTTGACCAGATCACGGTCAAAGACTCGGCTTTGGTCTCGTTCCAGAAAACCGGGGGCAATATATTTCTGGGCAAACTTTTCTGCTGTTTCTGCTAAAAATTCCAGATCTTCAGTAATATAAGGATTCTTTTTCATGAGCCAGTCTCCTTATTTAGCATATTTACAGAATTCAGGCTGACGTTTTTCTTTCAGTGCATTGACGCCCTCACGAGACTCTTCAGTATCGTAATAAAGTTTCAGCGCATACATGCCCATGCCGGCAATACCGGCCTGATGCGCAGTATCCATATTGAAACTACGTTTGGCAATTGCTATGGCAGTCGGACTACGCTGACAGATTTCTTCAGCCCAAGCCTGCACTTCGGCATCCAGTTGATCGGCCGGTACGCATTTATTCGCCAGGCCCATTTCCACAGCTTCCTGACCAGAATAACGGCGGCACATATACCAGATTTCACGGGCTTTCTTCTCACCCACGACGCGTGCTAAAAATGCCGTACCATAGCCCGGATCAACCGATCCCATTTTTGGACCAACCTGACCAAAAATCGCCTTATCTGAACAGATGGTCAGGTCACAAATGGTTGCCAGTACATTGCCACCGCCAATGGCATAGCCCTGTACGCGTGCAATTACCGGTTTAGGCACATCACGGATAGCGGTATGTAATTCTTCCATCGGTAAACCGATCGTGCCGCGGCCATCATAATTGCCATCATGTGCGGACTGGTCACCACCGGTACAAAACAGGCTCTTTTTTTATAAGTTGAAATTATGCCTTTTGTGGATCGTATTGACGGTCTTTGATGAATATTCCGGACACTGCCCCACACAAGAAATAGGCACCGCCCATAATCAGGAAGCCAAGGCCAATCGAACCTCCGCTGGCTGCCGCGCCAATAATCGCAGGGGCAAACATGGCGCCAATACGGCCTGCATTATAAGCACCGCCTACCGCAGTACCCCGAATCGAGGTGGCGAAGCTTTCTGTCATATAAGTGGCATTAATCGCATATGGAATGCCATACAGGAAGCCAAAGAAAATCAGCAGATAGGCAATGTTATCTGGCGTATTGAATAGCACAATCACGGGCAGGAAAATCGCCGTTCCAATTGCTCCAAACGAAAAGACAGCGCGTCTACCCAGACGGTCTGCGGCAAAGCCCGCTAGAATTTTGCCGAAAATCATCGCCACATAAGTACCAATCATATAGCCGGCCATGGATTTAAAATTCATGTGCAATTCAGATTCCAGATATGCCGGCATCCAGTTGTTTACGCCATAGTAGCCAAATTGCAGAAAACCGGCCGTAAAGATCCACAAGATGAACATTCTGCGATTCGCAGGATCCGCGAAAATCTCTTTGACTGTGCTTTTTTTGGCGGGCTGCTGTGCTGTGATTTCAGCTGGGGCATATAGCCGCTGCAAACGTGCACGCTGCCAGGATTCTGGCTCAGGAACCAGTTTCTGGATAAAAATCGCCATAACCGAGGGAATAATGGCAATAAAAAACAGGGTTCGCCAGCCATATTCCGGAATGATCCATCCTGCCAGTACAGTGGCCACAATATAACCGACGGTCCATCCTGCCTGTAAGGTACCTAAAACCGTGGTGCGATATTCAGTTGGAACATATTCAGCCATGAGCGTATTGGCTGCAATATATAAAGAGCCAATGCCAAAGGCAGAAAGAAAGCGTAAAATAGCAAACTGTTCAAAGTTTTGTGCAAAGCCCAAAGCCGCAGTTAATATAGAAAACACCAGAATTGAAATGACCACGGTACGTACACGACCTAGACGGTCACAGGCCCAGCCACCCATAAAACCACCAATTGCCATACCCGCGAGGGTAAAACTGCCCAATGCACCGGCCTGTAAATTACTTAAGCCAAACTCTGCTTTCAGACTGTTTAAGCTGAAAGACAGCAGCAACATGTCCGCGCCATCTACCAGTAGAGCCAGAAAGGCGAAAATGAAAGCAATTTGCTGGGTTCGTTTGGTCGTAGGTTTAATCTTTTCTAATTCTCTAGCTAAATCCGTCATATTTAAATCTCTGTTTTCCTATCCTTAGGTTTTCATGATCTTTTTATATTTAAAGCTATTCCACTAATGAATATGCTTTAAGGCTAATCCGTTTTTAATTCACCTGATTGACTCCTGTTTTAATCCTGTCTTGGAGATCCCTTTTTTCCTTTTTATCAGTGACCTCTTGTTCTTCGTTCATGCTTATATTTGCATCAGGCTAAAGAAAATAAGATGAATATTCAATCATTTTAGATGTTTTATTTTGTTATGCGGAATTTATTATCATAAAGTTGATTGTTCTTTCATTTTCATATAGCTTTTAAAAAAGGGATAAGAACGATATTTCATTTGAATAAGATCGAACAGGGAGCGTAATAATGGGTGCCTTAACAGGATTTCGTGTACTGGATTTAAGCCGGATTTTGGCTGGACCCTGGTGTAGCCAGATTCTGGCTGATCTGGGTGCAGAAGTGATCAAGATTGAAAAACCGGATCATGGGGATGATACCCGTATCTGGGGACCACCCTGGCTTAAAAATAATCAACAGGAAGATACCCATGAATCGGCTTATTACCTGTCGGCCAATCGTGGAAAACACTCGGTTGCAATCGATTTATCTACACCTGAAGGTCAACGTATTATCAAAAAACTTGCTGAACAAAGGGATGTAGTCATTGAAAACTATAAAGCCGGTTCGTTGAAACGATACGGGCTGGATTATGAAAGTCTGAGTCAGCTAAATCCGCGACTGGTATATTGTTCTATTACCGGTTTTGGCCAGTACGGTCCGCGTGCTCAAGAGCCGGGCTATGATTTTATCGTTCAGGGAATGGGCGGCATGATGAGTGTCACTGGCGAACGTGATGACCTGCCCGGTGGTGGCCCGCAAAAAGCGGGTCTGGCCTTTGCCGATTTGACCACCGGCTTATATGCCGCAATTGCCATTCAGGCGGCTTTGTTGTCCCGTGAGAAATCCGGTGAAGGTCAGTATATTGATATGGCACTGCTGGATACCCAGGTTGCCTCCCTCTCCGTTCTGGCCATGAATTATCTCACCTCAGGCAAAGTTCCGGGTCGCTTCGGAAATGCACATGCTAATATTGTGCCGTATCAGGTGTTTAAAGCCCAGGAAGGAGAATTTATTATTGCCTGCGGTAATGATCTGCAATTTCAAGCTTTGTGTCAGGCCGTTGGTCTGGCTAAGGTGGCAGAAGATCCTCGCTTCTTGAAAAATTCTGGACGTGTTACACATCGTGAAGAACTGACCACAGTTCTACAGGCTCATTTCTATACTCGACCGGCAAAAACCTGGGTGGATTTAATCCATGCGGTTAAAGTACCGGTAGGAATGATTAATGACCTGAAACAGACTTTGCAAGAAGAGCAGGTATTGGCACGTGAGATGGTCATCCAGATGCCGCATACCTTACGTGAAGATTACACCTCAATCGGTTCACCGATTAAACTCTCCAAGACACCGGTAGAATATAAAAAGGCCCCACCTTGTCTGGGTGAAGATACTGATGCCATTTTGAATCAATATTTAAGTTCTGCTGAAATAGAAGAACTGAAAAGCAAAAAAGTCATCCAGCAGCGATAAGCCTGCAAGCAGTAAAAAAGGAATCTTGCGATTCCTTTTTTATTTTGACTGTGATCAGTCAGATTTTCTATTATTCCTTAGCAGGCTTTGGCACTCGACTAAACAGTACGAGGCAGTTCACGACGCAGAATTTTGCCTACTGCGGACTTGGGCAATCCAGACACGAACTCAATATATTTAGGCAATTTATAACTGGTGAGTTGCTGCTTCAGATAAGTCATGACTTCATCTTGGGTCAGAGTTTCATCCTGTTTCACAATAAATCCCTTCGGTACCTGACCAGACTTTTCATCATCAATACCAATCACTGCACATTCCAGTATTTTAGGATGTTTGGACAGTACGCCTTCCAGCTCATTCGGATAGACGTTAAAACCAGACACCAGAATCATGTCCTTTTTACGGTCCAGAATGGTGATATAGCCCTGTTCATCCATACAACCGATATCACCTGTCAGAAAGTAACCATCTTTGGTAAAGACCTGTGCTGTTGCTTCGGGTTGCTGCCAGTATCCTTTCATCACCTGTGGACCACGTATGGCGATTTCTCCAGCTTGATTAAACTCTACAGGTTTGTCTTCGTCATTCAGAATCAGAATTTCAGTCCCTGCCAATGGCAAGCCAATCGTGCCACTAAATCGCCGGCTCAAAGGCGGGTTAAAAGTTGCAGTCGGTGAGGTTTCAGAAAGTCCGTAGCCTTCATAAATCTGGCAGCCTGTGACCTCATGCCATAACTCTGCCGTATTTTTCAGAATAGATGCCCCTCCGCCGGTTGTGGTTTTCAGGCGTGAATGATCCAGCTCACGAAAACGTGGATGGTGTCCTAAGGCATTAAACATGGTATTCACGCCCGGGAAAACGGTCGGTGGATGTTTATGATATTGATCCACCAACGCATCCAGATCTCTGGGATTTGGAATCAGGACATTAGCGAAACCACGACTTAAACCGTAACTGAACAGGCAGATGGTAAATCCATAAATGTGATACAGCGGCAAGGCACAGAATACATATTCATCCTCAGCGGCATAGCGGTCACCAAAATGGCTGATAAACACGGTACTGTTCTGGGCAATATTAAATAAAATATTGCGATGGCTCAGTTCCGCGCCTTTAGAAACACCTGTTGTGCCACCGGTATATTGCAGAATGACCGTATCTTCCTGATGTTGTAGAGGTGTTTTAAAATCAATCTTTTCGACTTGATCAATCGCTTGTTTAAAATCAGAAAACTGTTTATCTGGATATTGTGCTGCCTGACGATAAGGAGTTCCTGGCTGATCCTGAATAAAATCCAGCGGATGTGTTGAAATGACATATTTGAGTGCAGGACATTCATCTAATGCTGTTAATTGCTCCAAAGTCTGTCCCAAGATAATCAAGGCTTTAGCACCTGAATCCTGTAGCTGATGATATAGTTCACGCTGGGTGTACATCGGATTCACATTCACCAGCACATAGCCAGCACGAATAATGGCAAAGGTCGCAATTGGATACTGAATAATATTGGGTAACATCACCGCAATACGGCTGCCAGCAGTCAGCCCAAGACTCTGTAGATAGCTTGCCAGTTTCTGGCTATACATATCGATATCGTGATAGCTGAATTTGCGGTCCAGATAGATAAATGCGGTTTTATCTTGAAATTTAACTAAATTCTCAGCAATGGTCATGCTCAAGGTTTTCTCGGGATCTGGCCGGCTAAATTCCGGATTGATATTCCACTTTTTATATTCTTCCATCCATGGCTGACTGCTCATGACTATACTCCTGTCCTGGATTTACATTTATTTTGTATTACTGAAGCTATAAGATTTTGATTACATATTTTTAAACCACTTTCTGCTGTCTCGATTCAACATACTGGTAGTGATAACCGCTACGAACAAAATGCTGATTTTTATCTCTGAACGAATACGCATAATCCGGCCAGACCAAAGTCAGCTTACGACTGACCGGATCCAGATACCAGCTTTTACAGCTTTCCGATAGCCAGACACTGCCTTGAGACAGTTGCTGTAACTCCTGCATATAGCTATTTTCAGCTTCTTGATCTGCTTCAAAAACCTGAATCTGTTCCTGCTCAAAAAACTGCAAGGCATCTAGAATCAGATCAAACTGGGTTTCCAGAAAATAAAGTGCTGAATTATGTCCACTGCCTGTGTTTGGCCCATTCAGGATGAACAGGTTTGGAAAGTTGTGTACAGTCGTTGACTGATAACCCTGCATGCCGCTAGACCATTGCTGCTCCAGACTTAAGCCATGTTTACCGACAACCTTCGCCGCATAAGGTGGACGTGCTGCTTCAAACCCGGTGGCAAATACAATGATATCTGCAGGAAACTCATGGCCTGCTTTGCTTATCACGCCATCTTTTGTGACTTCTGCCAAGGCCGAATCTTCAAGCGTGACAGGTGGTTTTAAAAAGGTGAGATAATACTCATTAGAAAGCAATAAGCGCTTACAACCAGGTTCATAATGCGGCGTAAGTTTGCGCTGTAATTCAGGGTCTGAGATTTGATGTTTTAAAAATTGCAGACAGTTTTTCTTGACCCGCTCGATCTGGCTTTTCAGATTACGGCGCTGGGCAAAATTGTATTCATTACCCCAGAATAAAGCATGTCTTAATGCCGACATACTGTCCGGATCTTTGCGGAAAAGCTGCTTTTCTGACTCAGAATAAGGTCGATCTGGCCGCGGTAAAATATAGGGGGCGCTACGTTGCAAAACAGTGAGGCTTTTGGCCGTTTTTGCGATTTCCGGTACAAGCTGGATGGCTGAAGCGCCTGAACCCACCACAACTACGCGCTGATTATCCAGATTCACCTGATGATTCCAGCGTGCAGAATGCATCACTTGGCCTTCAAATTCTTTCAGACTCGGAATTTGTGGGAGATGTTCATCTGCCAGATGTCCGGTTGCTGTGATTAAAATTTCTGCCTGATACAGACCTTTAGAGGTTTGAATTTCCCAGATGCGTTCTTTGCCATTCCAACTGGCCTTTTCCAGTTGGGTATGAAAATCAATATGGGGCCGGATATTTTCCTGATCAAAGCACTGAATTAAATAACGCTGAATTTCTGCTCCTTGCGGAAAGACGCGTGACCAGTCCGGATTTTGAATAAACGAGAAAGAATATAAATGGGAAGGTACATCACAGGCGACCCCGGGATAGGTATTGTCACGCCAAGTGCCACCCACTTCTGCTGCACGTTCAATGATTTTGAAATCGTGAATACCCTGCTGTTTAAGTCGGATTGCCATGCCTAATCCAGCAAAACCGCTACCTACGATTAAAATCTTGCTGCGCTGTCCTTGAGCTTGCATTATTTATCTCCTTTAAGGCATAGAAGGCTGGATTTTTTGATTGGCCGGATACTGCTGTGGATGCTGGCTAAACTGATTCACCAGTTGCACCACTTCGGCTGGCGTTTCGATATAGAGCGCATGTCCTGAAGAAATTTCGATATAGCGACTGTTCGAAATTGAAGCAAACAGCAGTTTTGCTTGGGCTACAGGCACCATGCGGTCTTCACGACAAGCCACGATCAAAGTCTCCGCAGAGATGTCTGGCAAGGTTGCAGTGATATCAATGCGATAATTCAGTTCACGTTGTTTGGCTGCATCTTGGGAAGGTTTAACAAAGCGTGCCAAATCCAACACCTGCTGTTCGCTTCGTGTAGACAGATAATCATCGCTATACAGGCAATAATTGACAAAATGAGGCAAGGCCGCAGATTGTTCAGTAAATAATTGCTGCCAGATGGTGGTCCGTAGTTGTTGCACCGAGCTGGTCTTGGCCCAACCGGCTAACAGGATCAAACGCGCTATGCGCTGTTTTAAACTGGCTGCTACTTGTGCAGCAATCACGGCACCGAGTGAATAGCCTACCACTGTAATGGTTTCATCTTCTGCAACTGCATATTGAATCAGCGCTTCAACCTGCTGGCTAAAATCAGTCACCTTTAGATCGGCTTTATCGGGGGTATGCAAATCAATGGATAAAACCCGCTGATGAATACCCAGCATCGGAAAAATATAGCTGAAATGCTTGTCGGTATTTCCACCGGTGCCATGAATCAGAATAATGGTGGGAAATGCAGAACGCTGTCCGACTTCATGAAAATTAAGTTGCAGATCAGCATAAGGAAACTGTCGAGTAATCATGTCTAAATCCATATAGACTCCTGATCTTGTTGTTTTATGGTTTATTTAATACCCGAGAATAAATCTCAATATTTGAATTGGGTGAGGATGCAAAAATTATTAAAAAAAAACCCACGACACGAGTATCGTGGGTCAAAAGGTTTAATCGAATTTGAACTCTTCAGGTTCAAGTAAAAACAGGCTTTCACCACCCGCTTGAATATTGGCAAGGTGGGTTGAAGTTCTTGGCAAAATACGTGCAAAGAAGAATTGTGCCGTTTTGATCTTGGCTGCATAGAAGGGATCAGTATTGCCTTCTTCAATTTTCTGCTGCGCAGTAATTGCCATTTTCAGCCACAAATAAGCGGACACGACATAACCAGAGAAATATAGGTAGTCAACTGATGCTGCCCCAATTTGATTGGCAGACTGTTGGGCCTGTTCCTGAATGGTTTTAGTTAATTTCAGCCATTGTTCAGTCAACTGGCTGACTTGTGCAACTTGCTGGCTAAACTGGACATCTTGCTGATGTTCTTTTACAAAGCCCTGAATTTCATCGGTTAATGCGGTCAGTAGACCCAGCTTTGAGCCCAGCACTTTACGCGCCAGCAAGTCAATGGACTGAATTTCAGTGGTTCCTTCGTAGAGGCTGGCAATACGTGCATCACGGGCAATCTGTTCCATGCCATGTTCAGCAATATAACCGTGACCACCGAAAACCTGCATACCATGTTTAGCCGCTTCTATGCCGGTTTCAGTCATTAACGCTTTGGCAATTGGGGTTAATAATGCCAGACGGTCTTCAGCTGCTTTCTTTTCTTCCGGGCTGTCAGTGGCTTCAGCGATATCGGCATAGGTCGCCAGATAATATGCAAGTGCACGTGAACCTTCTGCAAACACCTTTTGAGTCAGCAGCATGTTACGTACAGCCGGATGCACGATAATCGGATCTGCAGGCTGGCCTGGCGCTTTTGCACCTTCAAGTGAACGCATGGCCAGACGGTCTTTGGCATAAGCCAATGCACCCTGATAAGAAGATTCTGCTGCTGCCAAGCCTTGAATGGCTGTACCGATACGTGCCGAGTTCATAAAGGTAAACATGCAGTTCAGGCCGCGATTTTCAGGACCGATCAGGAAACCTTTGGCATTATCAAAATTCAGCACACAGGTCGCATTGCCGTGAATGCCCATCTTGTGTTCAATGGCGCTACACACCACACCATTACGGGAAGCTACATTGCCAGCTTCATCCAGATTGTATTTCGGAACAATAAACAGTGAAATACCTTTGGTTCCCGCAGGTGCATCTGGCAAACGTGCCAGTACGATATGCACGATATTTTCAGCCAGATCATGTTCACCGGCTGAGATAAAGATTTTCTCACCACTGAGGCTGTAACTGCCGTCTTCATTTGGCACTGCTTTGGTACGGATTAAACCTAGGTCAGAACCGGCATGAGATTCAGTCAAGCACATGGTTCCAGTCCAGCGACCTGCAATTAAAGGTACCAGAAACTTCTGTTTCTGTTCATCGCTACCGTGGTGCTCTAAAGTACGCATGGCACCATGGGACAGGCCTGGGTACATGCCCCAAGACCAGTTGGTTGCAGTAATAATTTCAGAAATAGCAATCCGGTATAAAGTTGGGAAGCCCTGACCGCCATATGCTTCGTCACCAGTTAATGAGGTAAAGCCGAGTTCTACATATTTGTCATAAGCTGCTTTAAACCCATCCGGGGTGGTTACGACGCCATCCTGCAAACGGCAACCCTGCTGGTCGCCTGTCGCATTAATCGGTAGAAGTTCGTTTTGGCAAAAGTCCGCAGCGACTTCCAGATATTGCTCCATAATATCCATAGAAACCTTGTCTGCGAATTTTGCATAGCCCTGATATTTCTGTTCAACGTTTAACAGGTCTTTCAGGACAAACTTCATGTCTTTTAATGGCGCAATATAATTTCTCATCGTAATTCCCTTGTATGAGTTCTAATTTGTATATTTATGACAATTAATTTCATAATACGAAATTATGTTTTAAATCCACTATAATATAATTTAAAGAATAAAATCTAGTCATTCGATGAAATTTCCCATTTAAAAATAAAAAATCTTCAGGATGAAAAAAGCCATTCATGGTGGAATGGCTTTTCTATTCAGCGACTTCACTAAAGTTGATTAACGTGGAAAAAATTGAGCTAAACGTTGCTGAACAATCTGCTCTGCCTCCTGCATGATATTTTCGATCAGCGCCTGACAAGTCGGAATGTCATGAATCAATCCCATCACTTGACCTGCAGTCAGTACACCAGCATCAATATCGCCATTTTCTAAAGCGAGCTTGCCTTTTAAACCGCTGACATAGGGACGAATCTGTTCAAATTGCAGGTTTGGATCTTCACTCATTTTCACCACAAGATCAGATACCGCATTTTTGGCAACACGGGCAGTATTCCTGAACTGTCGATACAGCAGATGTGTCGCCCTTTCATCATTATCGACATAGAACTGTTTGATGTTTGAATGGATCGGCGCTTCCTTAGTGGCACAAAAGCGTGTACCCATATTGATGCCTTCAGCACCTAAAGCCAAAGCTGCGACCAGACCACGGCCATCAGCAAAACCGCCACTGGCCACAATCGGCACAGTAAGCTGATCCGCAGCGGCAGGAATTAAAATCAGGCCAGGAATATCGTCTTCACCCGGATGGCCCGCACATTCAAAACCATCAATCGAAATGATATCCGCACCGATTCTTTGTGCTGAAAGCGCATGACGGACGGAAGTACATTTATGAATGACAATAATGCCGTGTTGCTTAAACGCCTCAATATGTTCATGTGGCTTGTTGCCTGCTGTTTCTACGATTTTGATACCGCTTTCAATGATCGCCTGTCGGTATTCTGCATATGGCGGCGGATTCACAGCGGGCAATAAAGTCAGATTGACCGCAAAAGGCTGATCGGTCATTTCTCGGCAGCGTGCAATTTCCTTGACCAAGGCTTCAGGCGTCGGTTGAGTCAATGCCGTTAATGTTCCCAAGCCACCTGCATTAGATACGGCACTGGCCATTTCTGCGGTACCGACCCACATCATGCCACCCTGGATAATTGGATAGCGAATGCCTAAAAGCTCGGTAATACGTGTTTGAATGTTCATGAATGCTCTCCTTAGCGTCCGGTAAATTGTGCAGGACGTTTTTCAACAAAGGCCTGCACACCCTCTTTGTAGTCCTGGCTACTTAAGGCCAAGTATTGCAGGTTTTGTTCCAGCTCCAGTTGCTGATCCATGCTATTTTCAGCACTGCGTTGCAAAGCCTGTTTGGTTAAGGCCAGTGCATAGGTCGGCTGTCGTGCCAGTCGCTGTGCAAGCTCATCGATATAAGCATCAAATTCTGCATCAGGGATCATTTTCCAGATCATACCCATTTCAGCCGCTTCTTTGGCATGCACAGGCTCACCAAGTAAAGTCAGTGCCATGGCACGTGCATAACCGATTAAACGTGGCAACATCCAGGTGCCACCGGCATCAGGAATCAAGCCAATTTTAGAAAAAGCCTGAATAAATCGGGCACTTTCCTTGGCAATGACCAGATCACAGGCCAGTGCGATATTGGCACCTGCACCGGCAGCCACACCATTCACTGCTGCAATCACCGGTTTGGGACTCTGGCGGATCAGGTTAATCAAGGGATTATAGTATTTGGCCAGCGAGCCTTGCGGTGGCAAAGGCACATTGCCGAGCTGTCCAGCACGTTCTTTTAAATCCTGTCCTGCTGAAAACGCCCGGCCATTACCGCGAATCACAATCACCCGAATATCCGGATCTTTATTCCAGTTTTTCAGCACCTGCTGCACTTCCTCATGCATTTGCCGGTTAAAACTGTTGAGTGAATCCGGGCGGTTAAAACTTAAAGTTGCGACGCCTTGCTGAACCTGAGTTTGAATCGTTTCCCACATCATCAATTTCCTTATTTTTTTGCCTGTATCCCTACAATTAATAGCCCTTATTAACATCTACCTGATGGCACAAATCCAGCCCGAGATTTAAACGTCGGTCATTTTCCAGAATCTGTTCCACCACCACAGACATGGGCGCATGTGAGGCGACGTGTGGTGTAACTACGATCTTTTCATGCTGCCAGAATGAATGTTCAGCAGCTAATGGCTCCTGTTCAAATACGTCGATAATTGCACCACGTAACTGGCCGGAATCCAGTGCATTGAGTAGATCCTGCTCGATTAAATGCTGACCCCTTCCTACATGAATTAATGCTGCTTGTTCAGGCAACTGCTGAAATAATTCAGCAGAAAGAATGCCGGTATTTTCTTCAGTGAGTGGCAGCAGATTAATCAGGATCTGACTTTGGGCCAAAAACTCGGAAATTTGTTCTGATCCGACATAGCTTTTGACCTGAGCAATCTCTTTTGGGGAATTGGACCACCCAGACACCTGATAGCCCATGTCGGCAAAACGTTCTGCCACATAACCGCCCATATGGCCAAGGCCCATAATCCCGATCTGGATATGATGGCTATAACTTTGGCGATACTGCTTCCATAGCTGCTGCTTTTGCTGCTGGATCATGCGGTCAAAATAACGCTGGAAATACAGCACGCCCCAGAGCAGATAATCAAACATGCCTTTTTGATGATGTGGATCCAGTACCCGGCAAACGGCTTGATCTGAGCGTACAGCATTTAAGTTTAAATGCTCGACCCCGGCAGCAATTGAATGAATCAGGCCAAGTTCTGGAAGTTTTTGGAGTTTTTCCAGATCTGGAAACCAGGCAGCAACTGTCGTTGCCTGATCAGCTTCCGGGCTGTCCACTGTACAGAAACTGCCAGCAGGCGCATATTTCTGAAAAGACTTCACCAGAATTGCTTCAATATTTGGCACAGTACTGGATATCACAATCATGATGCATACTCCTTATATTGGTGCTCAATCAGGGATAACGCAGCCTGCCAGGCACGCTGTAAAATCGGTTCAATTAAAGGACTGGCGAACTGTTTAGCAGTTTTAATTCGGACTGCTTCTACTGGATAATGCAATTCAGCACCGCCACTTAAGGCCTTCACCTGCGCCTGACAGGCACGCTCCAGAAAATAGATTTCATGAAAAGCCCGTGCAATCGTTTCGCCAGCCGTTAAAAGTCCGTGATTGCGTAAAATCATGGCGCGATGGCCGCCCAGGTCCTGAATCAGGCGTTCTTGTTCATCTGTTGACAATGCAACGCCCTCATATTCGTGATAGGCCACCTGCTGATAAAATTTCAACGCATGCTGGGAAATGGGAAGAAGTCCGTGTTTCTGTGCAGAAACTGCTATGCCATCTGCGGTATGCGTATGAATGACACAATTCAGATGAGCATGTGCTTCATGAATCGCGGCATGGATGACAAAGCCTGCTATATTCACCGGCTTATCCTGTTCATAGCTTTCTACGACCTGCCCTTCATGATTAATCTTGACCAGCGTTGAGGCACACATTTTTTCAAAAGCGACACCATACTGATTAATCAGAAAACAGTCAGGCTGATCAGGGACTCTTAAACTGATATGGGTATCAATTAAATCAGTCATCCGGTAATGCGCAATAATGCGATAAAGCGCTGCGAGTTCACAACGTGCCTGCCATTCAGCATCTGTGACGAGATTTTTTATTGTCATCGTTCCATCCTGGAAAAATATAGCATTTCGATCACTATCTGTTATATCATAATTTTAGAAAAACAGAATATTATTTCATAAAGCGAAATAAATCATTACAAGGAGTTGATATGCCTACATCACAATTAAACGGACTCGAATATCTAACCGCAATTAAGAATGGGGAAATTTCCAGTTCAGCCATGAGTGAAATTATTCCCATGCGTCTGATCTTGGTGCGCGAAAACTATGTGGAATATGAGGTGCGTCCTGATCAGCGCCATTATAATTTACAGGGTGGTATTCATGGCGGCTTTTGTGCAACGGTTCTAGATAGTGCCACTGGCGCTGCCGTGCATACGACAGTAGATGCAGGTGTCAGTTTCTCGACCATTGACCTGAATGTAAAAATGCTGAAAGCGATGAAAAGCGGCGAAACCTATACAGCTATTGGTGAAGTCATCCGGATCGGGCGTAATGTACTGACCTCAGAAGGCCGAATTATCGATAAAGAAGGTAAAGTTTATGCTTTTGGTTCAGCGACTTTATTAGTCACTGCCCGTAAGTAAATCATTACAGTGATGTAATCAATCCCTGCATGTGCAGGGATTTTTATTTTGAAAGAAGAATCCCAATAAAGAATGCCATGCATATCATAGATACATGGCATTAAGACTATGACTAAACTGTTATGCAGCTTCAGGGTTTTTAATCACCATCGCCAAGCCTTGACCCAGACCGATACACAGACTAATCACGGCATATTTTTTACCGGTACGCTGTAACTGACGTGCAACGGTTAAAGCCAAACGCGCACCCGAACAGCCCAGTGGATGACCAATGGCAATCGCACCACCATTTGGATTGACACGCGGATCATCCAAAGCGACCTCCAGACCTTTCAGGCAAGATAATACCTGACTGGCAAAGGCTTCATTAATCTCGATGATATCCATATCGTCTAGCGTCAAACCAGCACGTTGTACTGCCTTTTTAATCGCTTCAATTGGGCCTGCACCCATGATGCGTGGCTCAATGCCAGCGGCTGCAGAAGACAGGATACGAGCCAGAGGTTTTAAGCCATACTGTTCCTGAACTTTTTCACTGCCGATAATCAGTGCTGCAGCGCCGTCATTGATACCTGATGCATTACCCGCAGTCACTACACCACCTTCGAAAAGCGGTTTTAGCTTGGATAATGCTTCAAATGTTGAAGATGCACGTGGATGTTCATCTTCAGTCACCTGTTTAGGCGGTAATTTACGCCCTTGTGAAACTTCAATTGGAGTAATTTCACCTTCAAAGAATCCCGCTTCTTTTGCAGCCTGATATTTGGCTTGTGATACAGCAGCAAAGGTGTCAGCCTGTTCACGGCTAATACCGAATTCTTCAGCCACGTTATCACCTGTTTCAGGCATGCTGTGCGCGCCAAACTGATCCGTGAATTTACGGTTCGGGAAACGTGTACCAATCGTGGTGTCATAAATTTTAGCCTCACGTGAATACGCGCTTTCTGCTTTACCCATTACAAAAGGTGCGCGGGTCATGCTTTCTACGCCACCGGCAATGTACAACTCACCTTCGCCTGCAGTAATGGCACGTGCCGAATCAATCACAGCACCGAGGCCTGATGCACATAAGCGGTTTACCGTCTGACCCGGAACTGTTACCGGCATACCTGCTAACAATGCTGCAAAACGTGCCACATTACGGCTGTCTTCACCGGCCTGGTTGGTGCTACCAAAGATTACATCTTCTACATCTGCTGCCGGAATACCGGTTTTTTCCAGCAGGTTTTTAATGACTGTAGCTGCCAGATCATCTGGGCGTACGCTTGCCAGACTTCCTGCATGGCGACCGATTGGTGAACGTAAACCGTCATAGATATATGCATTTAGCATGAGTGTTATTCCTTTAACTTTCTAATTAATGTGTAGTATGAACAAGAGGTAGACCGAGCTGAACACGGCGACGCAACCACGGGCTTGGACGGTAACGCTGGTCACGAGTAATCGCAGTCATGCGATCCAGAATTTTCAGAATTTTTTCAGCCCCTAATACATCGCCCCATTCAATTGGACCATGCGGATAACCCAGGCCTAATTTCACAGCAATATTGATATCTTCTACCGTTGCAACGCCTTGCTGGGCAATATCACAACCGAGATTAACGATCATCGCCAAGGCACGTTGCGCCACAAAGCCGACGCTTTCCTGAATTACACTCGCAGTCACACCATCCAGATTGAAAATCGATTGAGCCGCTTGGGTCAGTTCAGGCTTGGTCACAAAAGTTGGCATTAAGGTGCGGTGTTTATTCAGCCCATACAGTAGGTCGATACACACCACTTGCTGAGGTGCCAGCTGATAACGGACAGCAGCCGATGTTGCATCTTCACCATAAGTGGCAATCAGGATTAAAGCCTCTGCTGAAGGTGTCTCAGTTTGCTCAATCTGAATGTTGAACTGTTGCAGATATTGCTCAAGTGCCTGACGGTCTTCGTTATATTCTGTGCCTAGCCAGACTGATGGATATTGATTTAACTTTTCAATCAATGCTGGAGCAACATCACCTACTTTACTACCCGAAGTGTAATCATAGAAGCCTTTACCGGTTTTACGACCGAGCTGTTTGGCAATAAAGCGCTGACGGGTAATCACACTTGGACGGTAACGTGCTTCTTCATAATACTGCTGATAAATCGATTCACTCACCGGATGCGATACATCCATACCGGTCAGATCACCTAGCTCAAAAGGTCCCATTTTAAAACCGATCCCATCGCGGTAAATCCGGTCAATCTCATAAAATGGTGTGACATTTTCATTCAGAATTGCATAGGCTTCGCTACCAAAAGCACGGCCGGCATGGTTAATGATAAACCCTGGCGTATCTTTAGCTTTGACCGGACGATGACCCATTTTTGTAGAAAGCTGGGTTAATGCTTCAATAATGTCAGCACGGGTATTAAAGCCTTCAATTACTTCAACCACTTTCATGAGTGGTACCGGATTAAAGAAGTGATAACCGGCAACACGTTCTGGCTGCTTACAGTTGGCAGCGATTGCACTAATCGACAATGAAGAGGTATTGGATGCCAGAATGGCTTCTGGTTTCACAATGTCTTCTAGTTGCTGCATCAGCTTTTGTTTGATTTCCAGATTCTCAATAATCGCCTCAACAATCAGATCACAATCTTTCAAGTCTTCTAGCTGCTGTGCGATTGATAAATGAGCAATATCTTCAGCTGCTTTTTCGTGGCTGAATTTACCTTTATCTGCCAAGGTATTTAATGTTTTGGCCAGTTTGTCCTGTGCCTGTTCAGCTGCCCCTTCTTTGGCATCAAACAGTATTACGTCATGACCAGACTGAATGGCGATCTGGGCAATGCCTGCACCCATGGTACCGACGCCAATAATCCCGATTTTCTGAATTTGAATACTCATGCTTATCGTCCCTGATAATTCGGTTTACGTTTTTCGATAAAGGCCTGCATACCTTCTTTTTGATCTTCTGAAGAAAACAGCATCTGGAAAGACTTACGTTCCAGAGTAAGTCCGGCATTGAGCGGCACATCTTCGGCCAATAAAGCCACTTCCTTTATTTGCTCCAAGGCAATTGGCGGCATTTTTGCCAACCCTTCTGCCATCTTGATTGCTGTAGCAAGGGTTTCACTGTCTTCAGTCACCTGGGACACCAGACCAATTTGATAAGCTTCCGGTGCAGGTACCAGACAACCGGTCATGATGATACGCATGGCATGGAATTTGCCTACTGCACGGAATAAACGTTGAGTCCCACCTGCACCCGGCATCACGCCAACTTTCACTTCAGGTTGACCGAACTGGGCACTTTTTCCAGCAATGATAATGTCTGCATGCATCGCCAGTTCACATCCACCCCCCAGTGCATATCCATTTACAGCTGCAATCACCGGTTTTGAACACTGCGCAATCGCTTGCCAGTAACGTTCAGTACGACGTTGCATCATCTGGATGGTTTCAGCGGTAGCTAATTCCTTTAGATCGGCCCCTGCTGCAAAATCTGTTTCACCGCCAGTAAGAATAATGGCCCGAATATTTTCGTCATCATTGAGTTGTAGAAAAGCTGCAGCCAGTTTCTGGCGCACTTCTGTATTCAAAGCATTTTTTGCTTCTGGTCGATGGATCTTGACCATCGCCACATGTGCTGAGATTTGCTCTACTTGAACCACCTGTTCCATTAAAATCTCCATTTATTTTGTATAGCGAAATTTTATTTTATATAAAACTACGGTTTCTAAGTCTATAAATCAAGAATTTTTAACTCAAAAATTCAAAAAAGTTATTTTTTACTAAAAATAGAGTAAAAACTCTTGTTCAGTTAGTTATTTTATGATTAATTGATTTCGCAATACGGAATTAATTATTTAAAGTAAATTTTGGCTATTCATTTAAGTAATTATTAGCCTTATAACGAAACTAAAAATTAATTTACGTAATAAAGATACTTCGTCGTTCAGTGATTTTTAACCCAGTATAGGGCTGAAAAATCAGATTTAACCTGATTGTTGACGTGGCTAAACCAAAACAGGAGCAGACACTTTAATCAGGAAAAACACTTTTCCGAGAGGAAGGAAAATGGATTTAGCGGTAGCAGAGGAAATGCTACTTTTAATTTATAGAGGATATAAGAATGACAAGCGATACCATCGTAACTGGAGACAATAAAACACCTGTCTCCTCCGAGGACACCATTAAACAGGCACCAAAACGCCTGTGGATGACAGCCTTTGTCTTTGCTTTTCTAATTTTACTCTGTGACGGTGCAGATATTGGCATTTTGGCTTTCAGTCTGACCAGTCTGAAAGCTGAATGGGGACTGACTTCTGTACAGGCCGGTGCTTTAGGAAGTTATTCCCTTCTAGGTATGGGAATTGGTGGCTTTGTCGGTGGATGGGCCTGTGACAAGTTTGGTCGCGTGCGAGTCATCGTATTAGCAACCATTGCCTTCTCGATCTTGTCTGCCTATTCAGGCTTTGCCCAGTCTTATACTGAGTTCGCAATTTTACGTACCCTGTCCTGCTTGGGTTTAGGCTGTTTATATATTGCCTGTAATACCCTCATGTCGGAATACGTACCGACCAAATATCGTACTACGGTATTAGCAACATTAATGACCGGTTTTACCTTGGGTTCTTTGGTCATCACCATGCTTTCAGGCTGGATCATTCCTGAATTCGGCTGGCGTATGCTGTACTGGATCACGATTGCGCCATTAGCCTTAGGTATTCTGATGCATTTTATGGTGCCAGAGCCGGAATCATGGAAGCGTGTACGTGAAATGAAAAGAACCGGCCAGATCGTGGATAATAACGCGAAAAAAGGCAATCCATATATCACTATTCTTAAGGACAAGACCCATGGCAAAATGTTTATCTTGTGGTCTTTCAGCTCTGGTTTCCTGTTATTTGGCTATTTCGGTGTAAGTAACTGGTTACCAAGCTATCTGGAAGCTGAATTAGGCATCAAGTTTAAAGAAATGGCGTTGTATATGGTGGGAACATTCATCACCATGATTTTTGCAAAAATTATCGCAGGCTATGTTGCTGACAAAATTGGCCGCCGTATCGTCTTTGCTTTCGGCACCATGGGAACGGCTCTGTTTATTCCTGTCGTGGTTTATATGCATACCGCAGACAATATTGGTGTACTGATGCTGATCTTCGGTTTCCTGTACGGTATTCCATATGCCATTAATGCAACCTACTTAACTGAAAGCTTCCCGACCGCCGTGCGTGGAACAGCAGTCGGTGGTGCATTCAACATTGGTCGTATCGGTGCAATCTTCGCCCCAATTACTATTGGTTATCTGGCGATGCATGGTTCGATCGGCACAGGCTTGATGGTCATGGGTGCAGCTTATTTCCTGTGTGGTTTGATTCCTGCGCTGTTCATTAAAGACCGTTTATACGATCCGCAAAAAGCAGAATAACTTAACCTGTGTAAGGGCTGTAATTGACAGCCCTCCTCAATCCAAATTTTTATGACTTTAGATATCGAACCTATGGGATTTAACCTCAACTGGATGGTTCCTGTTGAACTGGTCTCATACTTATTCTTCCAAAGTTAGCATCTCTGCATTTAAAAATTAGATCGACAACAAGGAAAGAGCTTTCCTTCTTAGATATCAGAAAATTTCTTTAGGGATTAAGAAATGAAAAAATTAGTTTTAGCGACATTATGTGGTCTTGCTTCAGTACAGGCATTTTCGGCAGAAGCGTCTGAAGACCGGATGCAGTTTCTAGAATCGCAATTAAAGCAAATTCAGGCTGAACTTGAACAACAAAAAGCAGCACAACTTGCGTTAAAGAACCAGCAAGAACAGTCTAAAACAGCGGACTCCAAAAGTTTAAGTAGCGTACTGGACAATGTTGATGTGTATGGAATGATCCGTCTGGATGGTGCGATCGATTTCAAAAGTACACCAGAAGCTCATGGCCGAACCATTAACCAGATCAATAAAGTACCTTTTACTGAACCTGATTCAACCCGTTCAGATTTTACTGCGGCAGCCAGCCGAATTGGTTTCCTGGCGAAAGACCTCGGTGGCAATCCAAACGTTTCCGCTCGTTTAGAAGCCGACTTCTGGACCAATAACGGCAAAGGTGATGGTGGCTTACGTATTCGTCATGCACATTTGAAATATTATAACTGGACTTTTGGTCAGGCATGGTCATTGATGTCCACACCGGAAATCAGTACCGAAGCTGTAGATTATAGTCTGCTCCTGGGCGGTTCAATATTACGAACCCCTCAAGTGAGCTATGCTTTTAAACTTGACCCAGAAAATACCTGGAATGTCGGCGTGGAATATATGGCCGGTGGTGATCGTTCTTCTGCCTTGCCTGCTTTAACCACTAAATATGTGCATCAGTCTGGTCCAGTACATCTATTAGCTCAAGGTTTTGTAAATCAAAAACAAGCTCAGACAGATACAGGTGATATTGAAAAAGTCGGTTGGGGTGTAGGTCTTGGTGGGCGTTATCGCTTTGATGATCAAAACTCGATCCAGGGCAACTATTTCCATATGGTCGGTGACCAGCGCATTGCAGCCTTTTTAACTCAAGGCTCAACATCCGATGGGGCTGCCTGGGGTGGAGATTATTCAGTTGATACAGCCAATAATGAACTTTTGCTCAATGAGTTCAATAGCTTAAATATAGGCTTCACGCATAAATTTACACCAAAACTACGTAGCAGTATTAATGCCAGTATTGTTGATTTTGATGATTCAAGTGATTATGCACGAGCAAATCCTGAAGCCAATAAACGTTTAACTGACTATGTCGCTAACCTGATTTATTCTCCAGTTCCAAAGATTAATCTGGGTGCAGAATATCATCATGGCAAGCGTGAAACCTTTGACAACAAGGAAGCAGATATTTCGCGTATCAACCTCTCTGCCAACTATAGTTTTTAAAGCCTCAGGAGACAAGGATGTCAGCCCAAGGGCAAATTTCACGAAAATTTATGTTTATGATGGCGATGACCTGTGCACTTTGCGCAGGTTGTAACTATTTTAACCAGCCATTAATTTATTCCATTGCAGAGGATCTGCAGATCAGTGTAGCTCAGTCTGGCTGGACTGTCGTTTTAACCCAGATTGGTTATGCCACTGGGTTGTTTTTCTTTGTACCGCTAGGCGATTTATTCGAAAAACGGCTGTATATCTGTAGTTTGATGTTCTGTACCGGATTGGCGCTTATTGGGCTTTCCGCCAGCACCAATCTGCATATGTTGTATGGCTTTACCCTGCTCGCCTCTTTTTGTTCGATTACCACCCAGATTCTGATTCCTTTTGCCGCCAGTCTGTCACAACGTGATAAAAGTGCCGAAGTCGTTGGCCTGCTGATGAGCGGTGTCCTGGTCGGTATTCTGTTTGCCCGTACCGTGGCCGGACTGATTTCAACTTTATGGTCCTGGCATGCAGTGTACTTGTTTAGTGGCTGTTCTATTCTTTTACTCAGCCTCGCAATGTGGTTTCAGCTACCAAAGGCTAAAACCCAATTGCAGATGAGTATTTTACAAATTTATGGCTCATTATTTACCTTTGCCAAGACAGAACCTATGTTGATCCGACGTAGTATGATTGGCAGTCTGGGCTTCGGCATGCTGAGTATTATTTTTACGACCATGACCTTTATACTGGCAGAAGCACCCTATCATTTTAATGATTTTCAGATTGGACTCATGGGCATTGTCGGTGTAGTCGGAATCTGGTCTTCTCAATGGACCGGTAAAATGATTGGTAGGCATCGGGAAAAATGGATTGCGCACCTGGCCACATGCGGACTGATTTTGGCGTGGATTCCCTTGTTCTTTGCCCAGAACTATTTATGGATTTATATCTTGGGATTAATTCTGGCCTATTTCGGAATTTCCTGTTTGCATGTCTTGAACCAGAATCTGGTCTATCGAATTTCAATACAGGCCCGTTCGCGAATTAATGCCATCTATATGACCTGTTATTTTTCAGGTGCCGGTCTGGGCGCGTTTTTGTCATTACATTTATGGAAAATGTATGGCTGGCCAGCTTGTGTCACATTGGGATTTATCTTTGCCCTGCTCATATTTGGTATTAACCGCTATGACTTAAGCCGCGAACGCAATCTGGTCAATATACAGTCCTAATCATACATAATCTAAAATTTAATACTGTGAACTCATAGAATATTAGTTTAAGTTCACAAAGGCTTCTTTCATAAATCTTTTTTTAATCATTAAGAAGAAATTCCCTCATCCTAACCTTCTCCCAGAGGGAGAAGGAACTTTCAAAATTCATTAAATATGAAGATGACGATCATTTTTTGGTTTATGAAAGATATTTAAAGTATTTGACATATTAGCCCTGTGTTTCTATTTAGAATTATATGCTGGAAAATAAAGGACAGGATTATCCAGCATAAGAAGAACTCTCTTCTACCAGAATCCTTTTCGATTATTTTATTTAATCTTTTGATATTTAAAAATTTAACCTGATTTAAAATCTTAATATTTGTATAAATCCTTTTAAACTTTCTTTTGATTAAGAGTTTTAAATAACTCAGTTGAGTAACAAACTACCTATTTTTTAAGTTCTTTGACTGTTAGCATAAAAAATATCTTATAAAAAAACGCAGCCTAAGCTGCGATTTGTAAAAATGGTTTCATTTCTTGGTGGTGTTTCAAAAAGTATGCTGGCATTAAACGAATCCATTATTGATATAAAAGAACACTAAATCAAAGGCTTTGAAATGATTTTCAAGCTTTTTGGAGAAGTTGCAGCTTCTCCTAAAGCCTCGC